>CALHIC010000460.1 GCA_938030845.1 uncultured Oribacterium sp.
TAACATAGGGATTGCTTTTTAAGGTAGAGTACATAGCGTTCATCATAACAACTTCCGCATTGTATCGGCTGGCAGGAATTTCCTGATTTAAAATTCGAGAACGAAAGGTCGTATTTTGCATGGGAGTAATTTCTTGCACTTCTCTGTTGCCGTCATTAAAATTATTGATTCTCCAGGGATTGGCGGGAGCGCCTCCTACAGCATCATTTTGATCCCAAACAAAACTGATGGATTCCATCATACTATCGGCTAATGTTTGCACTTGAGTAAAAACCCTTCCGGTTTTCTCATTGGTGATATCCAGCAAATCTTCCATGTTTTTGTTTAAGTTGGCTTTTACGGATTTACTTCCCATGGTTACTATGGGAACGCTTAAGCTACAGAGAATCAAAAGTCCTACAATGCCCAAGAGCATCGATAATCGGGAGCCTAGACTTCTGCTTTTTTCCGTCTTCTTTTGTTGTCCTGTTTTCTTCATTTTACATACCGGTCCTTCCTTGAATAGATATATGATAAAAGTCACACAAAATTTGGTGGCATTTTCCACGATTAGGGTTTTTATGGATAGAATATTTTCAGCTTGAATGGAGATTCATTGGGTAATCTCGCTCTCCATCGGTACGAGCTCATGAGTCTTTTCGGTTCATTCGACAGATTTTCCTTTTTTTATAAATCAAAATAGAAAAGATTGTGCTATACTGTTTTCATCTTTAGAAAACGGCAAGAGAAGGATTGCTCGTATGGGGCAGAGGTTTATGCCTTCTCTTATATTTGACGATTATGTATAGGTTACGGCAGACTTTTATAAGATTAATCTGTACCTTTCGTGCTTATGAGACAGAGACATCCAAGATGCGGGTTAGAAGCATAATCACGAAGGATATTTTTTGGAAACAGAGCATTCTATTGTAGATATCCGGAGCGGAGATGAGAAATAATTCCTTCATCAAAAAACATCAAACCGTCATTCTTTTGTTCCTCTCCATTTTGGTGGGGCTTCTTGTGATGCGTTATATTCTGAGTGATGTAGGACGAGTGCCGAAAAGTGATTATAAAATGCTGAAGAACATGAGTGTAGAAGTACAGCACGAGGATGGAAGTGTAGATAATTTTCAGAGCTATCTGTTTAATTTTTCTTCCCGAAAAGATCATATCACCATGCATCTGCCCTTGGAATTGGAATGGAAGGCGGAGTATCAGACGATTAACTTCTTTTTTTATAACAGTGTGGTGAAGGCGTATTACAAGGATCAGTTATTGGTGTCCTACGGAGAAAATCTGAAAAGGCATATGATTGGACACCTGAAAATCAGTATACCGGTTCCTTTGGAGGCTTATGGGGATGAGATTCGGGTGGAAATCGAGCCGCAGTTGGATATTCTGGAGGATAATTTTGATGTTCCGATTTTGATGTCCAGAGGGACTGAGTTTTATTATCCGATGATTAGTCAGGAAACGACTTATCCTATTTTTGTAATGACCTTGATTGGATCCTTTATCGGAATCGTCATTTTTGCTTTTTTCTTTAAGACACATGTGTATGCCAGTGAAGGAATGTGGCTATTCTCCCTGGTTTTCGCCATTACCCTCTGGCACTTGGGAAATACCGGTCTGGCTTATTTGCTTTTTCCAAGAGAGGATTTAAGTGCGGTTTGCGAGTATGTGGGTATGTATTTATTGTTGCCCACGGCCCCTTTATATGCCAGCTATGAAACCTCAAGGAAGGTGGTCAGGGAATATCTTAGAGTAGTCGGCAGCATTTTCTTGGCCTTCTTCTTGCTTTGCCTGATCCTTTATATTTTCCCTACGGGATTTCAGTATACCGGGCATCTCCGTCTGGTACAGACGGCACAGATTGTAATGGTATTTTCCTCTATGGCAAGCCTGCTTTTCCCCGGAAAAAAGATAAAGAACAATTCGGATTATATTTTGGGATACGGCTTGGTGTTTGTGGCTGTATTCGGCATTTTAGAACAGATTAGAATCATTTTGGCCGGCAGTATTACGGAGAAGTGGCCGGGATTCTTGCAAAGCTTTGTTACCACAGGCTTTTCAAAGATTTTAATTCTGCTTTTGATTATTGTTTTTATTACTTCCTACGTATTTAAGGTTATTCTGATTGCCCAGGCCGGTATCGAAGAAAAGCATTTAAAATACCTGGCTTATACGGATCGGCTGACCGGTCTTGGAAACCGGCAGTATTTGCAGGATCAGCTGGAGGTTTTGGATCATAGCAAAAAGAAGGACTATGCCGCTATCTTTATGGATATCAATGACCTTAAGCTGACCAATGACCTTTATGGCCATGAGTCCGGAGATCGTTTGATTCAAATGGTGGCAGAGGCCATTCAGGATGCCATGGCAGAGGTGGAAGGCTTTTCCGGAAGAAACGGCGGTGATGAATTTGTCTGCATTGTTTTCCCCGCAAGTGCGGTGTTTGAAGTGGAAAATAAGATTAAAGAGTATTTGCGAAATACGAAGGAGAAACAGAATCCGCCCTTCCCTGTAAGCATTTCCATGGGAAGTGCCAGCTATCGGGAGGTTGCGGAGAAGCTCCCCATTGAAAAGAGAGAACATCTCACCGTGAGTCATGTGATTCGACAGGCGGACGGAAAGATGTACGATGATAAGTATAGAATGAAAAAAAGTAGAGATCAGGAAATTTCTTTTTAAATAATGGGAAACAAAAGGAAAAGGACTTTGAAAGAAGGTTATGGGGATATCCCCGGTTCTTCCAAAGTCCTTTTTGATATTAGTGGAATTTAGCCGGTATCAGAGCCGACATTTGGAAAATGATTAGCTCTGCTTAACGGTATTTCTGGAAAGTAATATTCTGAATCAGGATGGGGTTGGATACAGGCGCATCATCTTGATTGGTTTCCTGAGAAGCAATCTTTTCTACTACGTCCATTCCTTCATAAACCTGTCCCAATACGGTGTAACGTCCGTCCAGCTCGGGAATTCCGCCCACTTCCTTGTACTTTGCTTTTACATTTTCCGGAAGAGATAAAAGAGGAAGTGCCGCTTCATTACGAATCTTACTGCACTGCACGATATAGAACTGATTTCCGTTAGTATGGGGACCGTTATTTCCTAGGCAAAGCGCTCCGTTAAAGTTGTGCAGCTCCATGTTTACTTCGTCAACGAAGAATCCGTTATAGCTGGACTTTGCTTCGTCTCCGGAACCGTCCAGAGCTCCGCCCTGAATCACGAAATCTTTGATGACTCTTGCAAATGGCGTGCCGTTGTAGAAGCCCTGCTTGGATAGGGTAATCCAGTTCTGCACGGCAATGGGAGCCTTCTCCGGGAAGAGACGCATCTTGATTACTCCGGCATCGGTGGTCATAATGCAAACTTCTTCGCCGCGTTTTGGCTTATCCAACTGATAAATCTTTACGTCGGATACATTCACGCCCTTATCCTTCCAAAGGATGCCTACAATCTTCCATTTGAGTCCCTGGGCATCTCCCAGTCTTGCCATTTTCAAAAGGACAGTGTGTTCCGTTACCTTGTTCTTTGCTTCGGTAGTCTGGAACTTTAATTCCATGATTCCTCGTAAATCATTGTATTCATCGGTTCCGCTTACCCGATGAAGCACCGGCATCTTGGTGTAGGTATAGCGGATGTCCTTCATACCCTCAAAAGTCCGGAAATAGTTGCGAATAGCTTCCTTCTCTTCTTCTGAAATATCGGGAACAATGTAATCCTCGATACCCTTGTGCTCCTTGATGTCCTTGATGAATTCTTCAAAGCGTACTTTTAGTTCGCTTTCATCCCAATGCCGGGACAGGAGCTGCCAGCTTTGTACTTCCTCATCATAGTTTTTGGCAAAACCTGTGATGGCGGTGAGGGATAGGGCAGTCAGCAGTGCACAGCCGAATGCAAGAGCTGATTTCATGAATGATTTTCTCATAAAGCCTCCTTTCTGTCATGAGAACTTGTGCTGATTTACAATTACTCTTTGTAAATCCGAATTTATATTTATATAATAATACCAAATAAAAGCTATTATTTAAATACTTTTTAGAGAAAAAATAAATGTATACATGGGGAGGGAAAGCACTTTAGGGTGTGGCATTTCTTGAGAATTCAAGGTAAGATAAATTATTATATTTAGAGTCAAACAGCTAAAAAAATAAGTGGGAGAAATCATGAAGGCAAGGCATTTAGAAATTTTACAGGAGAAGGGATTTCCGGTTCCGAAGTTTATCCTGGTTTCGGAAAATGAAGAAGTGGATCTTTCTTTTTCTGAGAAGGAATACTTTGCCGTTCGCTCCAATTTTTCCGCAGAAGATGGGGGGGAGCATTCCTTTGCCGGACAGTTTTTGACGCGTTTAAATGTAAAAAGGGAGAAGGTACAGGAAGCGGTACAGGAGGTTTTTGACTCCTATGCCGGCAGTTTGGAATATAAAGAAAAGGCGAATAGAGGGAAGGGGGAAGACTTTCTAAAAAAGCAGGGTAAAGCAGAAAAGCAGAAGAACGCAGAACGGCAGGAGAACAGAGAAAAGCAGGAGAACAGAGAAAAGCAGGAGAGCACAGAACAGAAAAAAGCAGAAGTCTTGGTAGAAAAGGTGCTCATTCAGGAAATGCTGTTTCCGGAAAAGTCCGGTGTTCTGTTTACGAAAAACCCCAAGGGGATCCTGAGTGAAATGGTGGTGGTTCTGGGACAAGGTCTTGGGGATAAGGTGGTGGAGGATCAGGAAAATGTACTGACCTACCACTATTTTCCGGGGGAGTGTTTGTACCGGGAAGGGTATAGCGTGCGCCAAACTGTCCCGCAGGAAGAGAAGTTACAAGGCTTTGGCTTGGAAGAGGAAGAGCTGAAAACTTTGTTTATCCTTGGAGAAAGAATAGAGCAGCTTTTTCAAAAGCCTATGGATATAGAATTTGCCATAGAAAAGGGCAAAGTTTACATTTTACAGGCCAGAGAAATCACCACCTTAGACATGCATCTTCCTGTTCGGATTTTAGACAACAGCAATATCTCCGAAAGCTTTCCGGGAATATGTCTTCCTTTAAGCGAGAGCTTTGCGGGAGAAATGTATAGCGGGATTTTTACTTCTCTGGGAAGACGTTTTTTGGGAAAGAAGGTCTCTTCCTACGAGGAGCTTTTTCAACGCATGGTGGGAGGATTTTCCGGAAGAATGTATTATGAAATCTCCTCCTGGTATGATATTTTGCGTCTCCTTCCCTTTTCCGGAAAGATTATTCCGGTTTGGCAGAGAATGCTGGGGGTATCTAACGAAGAAATATCCTTTTCCAAGAAGAAGCCAAGCTTCTTTTTAAAGTGTAGAATTGCCCTTTTATTTTGTTATTATTTTATAGTTTCCCAAAGGAAAATGAAGGAGCTGGACAGATTTTTCCAGGAGCGCTATGCATCCTATAGCAAAAGGGTGGATGAGGAGGAAGATGCTCAAGCACTCTATCGGATTTTTTTGGAAATGAAGGAAGATCTACTGCGGGAGTGGGATATTACGTTGATGAATGATATGGTGTCCTTTATCAGCACTCATTTATATGGGAAGAAAACGGCATTTTCCTTAGAAACCATGAAGCCTGTACGAGCTCTTTCCGCCTTAAAGACGGTGGCAAGAAAGCATGGCTTAGACAGTGAAGAATATCGCAGGGAAAAGCAAAGCTATATTTCTTCCTACGGAGACCGAATAGAGGGAGAGCTGAAGCTGGAAACCAGAACCTACAGAACCAATGAAGAGCTACTGGACCGATGGATTTTGGATTCTTTAGAGACCGAAACTGCGGAGAGGTATGAGCTTTCGGAAGCGAAGCATAGTCTTGGGAAAGCATGTGTAGAGACAAATTTCTCGGAGAAAGATTGCGAAGAGACAAGCTGTTCAGAGAAGCCCTATGAGCAGAAACAGCGAAAGTCCTTTCTCTATCGCCTTGCCGAGTCCTCCTGTAACAATAGGGAGATTTCCCGTCTTCATCGCACAAGATGCTTTGGCCTTATGCGACGGATTGTAGATAAAATCGGAGAGAAAACCATAGGCTTTGATCTGTATTATTTGAATCTCAATGAGCTGAAGGAATTGCTATTTTCCGGCAAAGATTTCTCCCTGAAAATTGCGAGAGAAAAGGAGCTTCGGAAGGCCTATGAAAGGCTTCCGGTTTTGTCTCGGGTAAAGCTTCTTGGAAAGGTGGACAGAGATCCTCTGGCAGGGGAGATTAGAGTTTTAAGTTATGAATCTTTCAAGGAAAAAGGAAATATAGAAGGTCAAATCGGAACACCGGGAAAAGATGGAATGCTTGGGAAAGCCGGACGAATCGGACAAATGGAAAATGTCGGAAAAGAGGATGGCGATTCTACCCCAAGAGTTTTCTTTGGGAGAGGCGTTTCCAAGGGCATCTTCCGGGGAGAGGTTTTAAAGATTAAAAGCTTACAGGAAGTCAGAGCAACGGAGGCTAAGGGGAAAATCCTCTTAAGCTATTCTACGGATCCGGGCTGGTTTCCGTATCTGAATATGGCAGAAGGACTTATTACGGAAAGAGGCTCTCTTCTATCCCACAGTGCCATTCTCACAAGAGAGCTGGAAAAGCCTGCGGTGGTCAATATTCCGAATATTATGGAGGAGCTGCAAAGTGGAGACATTGTGGAGATAGACGGGGATTTAGGCATTTGCAGTGTTATAAAACAAAAGGAAAAATAGGATTGCAAGACAAGTGAGGGAGGAAATCCGGGACTTTATTCGCTCACTTGTTTTAAAGATAGAAAGGGAAAATGAAGAACTATCAAATCAAAGAGGTAAAGGAGCAAGGGGAGAGGGAGCAATTTTTAACTCTTCCCGCTATGCTTTATAAAAAGTCCTGTCTTATGCAGGACAGGAAAATGGAGGAGGCGGTACTTGCGGGAAAGCACATTTTAGTGCAGGGAAAGCTTCGTTTTCTGCCCTTTCTTTGCGTAAGTGTTTCTGAGGGAAAAGAAAGCGTAGTAGGGCGGATTGCTTTAACGCTGTATGAAGATGAGGATTACGGCTTTGTAGGCTTCTATGAAAGTATAGAGGAAGAGGAAGTGGCTCTTTTGCTTTTAGAAGCTTGTGAAGAGGAAGCAAAAAAAGCGGGGAAGAAAGGCTTGAAAGGTCCTATTGATCTTTCTTTTTTTGGAAGGTATCGCTTTGCTTTGGAAGAGAAAACGCCCTATACCGGAGAGCCTGCAAACAAAGCTTATTATCCTTACCTTTTTGAAAAGGCGGGCTTTCAGATCTGTAACCGTTATGTTTCTAACTTTTATGATGTTTTGGAGCCTTCCTATGAAAATGTAAAGGCAAAGAGGCGCTTGGAACATTTTCAGGAAAAGGGCTACCGCTTTTTGCATCCTACAAAAGAGAACTTTGACCGATATCTTTCTGAAATTTATCCGCTTTTAATGGAGCGGTATAAGGATTTTCAAGGCTTTCGGAACATTTCTCGAGATAACTTTGTAAGCCTTTACAGTTCTTTAAAGTATATTGTAGATGAAGAAATGGTCTTTTTGGCTTATGATAAGGAGGAGCTTAAAGGTTTCTTCCTCTGCCTTCCGGACTATGGAAATCTTTTGCAAAAGCCTCTAAGTCCGATTCGCCTTTTGCAAATCCTTTTTCGGAAAAGAAGGCCAAGCTGCTATATTCTTTTATATTTGGCAGTGAAGAAGGGTTCAGAGGGGCTGGGGCTGGCTTTTTCTCAGCTGGCAACGGAAGTACTGAAAAGAAAAAAGGCCAAGTCCATTGCGGCACTGATTCAAAAAGGGAAGGCCAGCGAAGGATATTTTCAGGATAAATGTGTCTCCGCTAGAGAGTATGTATTGTTAGCAAAGGAGTTTTCATAAACTTAGATGAAGAACATTACGTTTCGACAAAGTGTGCTATGCGCCATTAAGGGACTTTATTTCGGATTAAAGACGGAAAAAAACTATAAATATTATCTGGGGATTAACCTGGTGTTTTTTCTATTGGATTTCTATTATTTGAAGGTGGATTTGTCTACCTGGTATGCCGTGATCTTGAGCTCTGCCGGGGTCTACGGTATGGAGTGCGTCAATACCGCGGTGGAGCATCTTTCGGATTTTATCACCAAGGAACAGCACCCGGAAATTAAGGTAACCAAGGATTTGGCGGCTGCGGGAGTGCTTTGCTTCGGCATTGCATTCTTCCTTATTCAGGGGATTGCCATAGGAAAATATTTTATGGGGTAAATAGTATTTATGCAGTGGATATTGTCTTTATACATCACCATGTTTCCGGTGATTCTGGCAGGCGTTTTCAATATGCTGCTTTTGAAAATTCCTTTTTTGAAAAGTCGTTGCAGGGCTATTGACGGCGGAAAGAACTGGACAGACGGAAAACGGATTTTCGGGGACAGCAAAAGTGTTTTGGGATTTCTTTTAATGACTGCTCTTGCGGGCATACTGGAAGTTTTTTGGGGCTTGCTTTTGCAGGGCTTGGGACAAAATAAGCGAAGTCTCTTGTATTTGTATTTTGAAAATGCGCCTGCCTTTAATTTTCTGATTGGCATGCTTTTCGGCTTTTTGTATATGCTCTTCGAACTGCCCAATAGCTTTATCAAAAGGAGACTTTCGGTTTCTGCGGCGGAGCAGGGAGACAGAAGACGAGGGCTTAAGCTGTTTTTCTTTATTTTGGATCAGATTGATTCCATGTTCGGGATTATGCTTTGCCTGGGCGTTTTGGTGCATCTGACACCTGCACAAACTGTATTTGCGATTTTTCTGGGCGGACTTACCCATGTTCTCGTGAATTGCCTGCTGATTCTTTTTAGGGTGAGGAAATATCTATAAATAGTTGCTGAAGTAGGAATAGTAGGCTAAGAATACATTGTTGCATTAGTTGAGGAAATATTGATGAAGAAAATTTTTTTAGGGGTCTATCATCCCAGTGTGCTTTTAACCTATCTTGGGCTTTCCATTTCTTTATACGGAGTTTTCTTTTCGAAAAGTTTCGCTTTTTCTTTGATTTTACTGATTTTAGCAGGGCTTTGCGATACCTTTGACGGCATGGTAGCCAATGCTTTTCAAAGAAATGATCTGGAAAAAGCCTTTGGGGTGCAAATTGATTCTTTATCGGATCTTATTTCCTTTGGTGTGTTTCCGGTACATATTTATCTTCAGTATTTTGCCAAATTCGGAGTCTTTTCTTTTCTGCTTTCAGTGCTATATCTTCTTTCCGTAGTGACCAGACTTGCCTATTTTAATGCCAGTGGAGGAGAAAAGAAGGATTATTTTACCGGCCTTGCGGTGACCTACGCTTCCTTTTTTATTCCTCTTTATGGATTATTCAGCATATATTTTTCCATAGAGAAAATTCTTCCGGGAGAGCTTTTGTATGTTTTACTGGCTTTTTTCTTCGTCTTTAACTTCAGAATGAAGAAACCGAGTCTGAAAATCCGAATCGGTCTTTTACTTTTGGCTGTTCTCTTTGTGATTTTGCTGGTGAGAAAGCTGTAGGGGAGAGGACTATGGGTAAAGAGCAAAAACAAAAAGAGCAAAACGCCCCTTCCATTATTGAGCGAAAAACAGGAAGGCTGATTCAAGAAGAGGAGTATGGGCAGAGGGCCATTTATTTTTTGTACCATCATTTTCTTGGGAGAGTTCTTCTTAAAATGATTTTTGCCCGCCCCTATTTTTCTTTTCTTCGGGGCTTGTATTATAACAGCTTTCTTTCTAAAAAAGATATTGCGCCTTTTGTGGAAAAATACGGACTTTCCAAAGAGCTTTTAAAGAAGAATTATCAAAGCTTTGGGGCTTTCTTTTCCAGAAAAGAAGCAGTTTATTTAAGAGAGGCCGGAAAAGAGAATACAAAGGAAAATGGAGAGGGATGGAAAGGGAAGATACAGGAAAAAAGGCATGAAAAAGGACAGGCAGGAAAGCGAGCTTTCTATGCCACCGCTTCCGGAAAGCTTCTGGCCTATAAAATAGACCAAGAAGGACAAATTATTTTCTCCGGCAGTGAAAACAATGGGGAATCTAATCTCCTTCCTTTGGAAATCAAGGGGAATTACTATTCAATCGAAAAAATTCTGAAGGCTCCCTGTCCGGAATTTTTGAAAGGCGGAACGCTGTTGGTTTTTCGTCTGAGCATGCCGGATTATCATCGCTACATTTTCCCGGCAAGGGGAAGGCTTTTAAGAACGAAAAAAATCAAAGGAAGGCTGGACAGTGTGCGTAAAGAGGCTGCCCACTTTAAAGCATTTTCCGAAAATAAAAGAGAAATCAGTCTTTTGGAGTTGGAAGGCATGGGAAAAATCCTCCATGTGGAAGTGGGGGCAATGCTGGTAGGGCATATTCATAATCATAGGGCAAATCAGCTTCCTTTTCGCTTTCAAGCAGGAGAGGAAAAGGGCTATTTTTCTCTGGGGGGCTCGACTATTGTGGAACTGCTCAATGAGAAAATTGTGATTGATGAAGACCTTTTTGAAAATACAGGAAAAGGCTTGGAAACGAAGCTGGAAATCGGGGAAAGGATAGGCTATGGAAAGGCTTAAACGATTAAATATTTACTTTAAGGAAATGTACCCCATAGTGCCAAGATTGGGACTGGGCGTAATGATTTTTCTGGAAATCTACTTTATTGTGCTCTTAAATCATGGTGTGGGAAAGGATACGCTTCTTTCGTTTCAGCCGGTGGAGGGGCAGTCGGCACTTTACAGCTTTTTTGTGCAACATGATATTTTGGGGATGCTGATTTGCAGTTTTACGGTTTTTAGCTTCTTGCTTTGGCTAAGAATTGCGGATGACTTTAAGGACTACGAGCTAGACAAACGGCTTTTTGCCTTTCGGCCTCTTCCCTCCGGAAGAGTTACAAAGACGGATTTACGGATATTTGCCACCATACTCATTTCCTTTACCCTGCTGATTAACTTCCTTTTTATGAAGAACTTTATCTTCTGCTTTATTCTTTACACCTATGGAAGCTTAATGGCGGTGTGGTTTTTCCAAAAGCATAAGATTGCAAAGTCCCTTCCTCTGGCTTTGGTTACCCATAATCCGGTACAGATTCTTCTTAATCTCTATGTGATTTCTTATACCATTATGAAATACAAATTGCCGGTTTGGGATATTACCAATTTCATGGCTGTGCTGACCTTGTATTTTCCGGCTCTTATCTGGGAGATTTCCCGGAAGATTCGGGCACCGGAGGAGGAAACGGAGTATGTGACCTATTCCAAGCTTTTCGGCTATAAAAAATGTATTCGCTTTGTCTTTATTTTAACCTGGGTAGACATTTGCACGAACTTCATCCTGGTATGGAGACTGAGCAGACTGTCCGTTTTGCTACTTTTCTTAAACGCTTTATGGTGCTCCTACTGCTTCTATGACTATGCAAAAAGTCCGGGGCGTTATCGCATTGTGTCCAAGGTGGAAAGATACACCTATATTCAGGAAAGCCTGATGATTCTAACGATAGTGGGATATTTGATTTTCGGAAGAATTTAGAATGTTGGTTTTGAGAAAATTTATAATAGCTGCCTTAAATCGGAGTATAATAGAGCGGTCAAGATATATTAAAGGTATAGAGTACAACACGATAGCTATAGAGTAAAAAGGAGATTTTATGGAATTACAGGATTTTACGGAAAAGGAACAGGAGCAAATTAAGCAGGGTTTATCGGAGGCGGTCATCAGCGATAAGGAAGCAGGAAAGAAAATTTTAGATTTGGTGCCGGAGGAATGGATCAAAAGGATTCCCTTCTTCGTAAGAGGTCATGCCACCACCAAGACCATTGAAAGAATTGCGAAGGAATATCCGGCATTATATGCAGTGGCTAAACAGGCGGGAGAGCTTCCGGAGAAGGAGAGAGAAGAGCTTCGAAAGATTATTACGGATATCTTTGAGGAGAAAATGAAGAAGCATAAGATTCAGTAAAAGAAAGAATATCTGAAATTGGGACAATAAAGAATACTTTATGCATTATAGGTCTGAATGCGGGGGAGTCTGAGCCCGCATTCAGACCTATATTGCTTAGAAAATGTTTTTTACAGCTCTTTTACTTTCCGGTTATCTATCTTAAAAATCGCCAGCAGATCAAAGAGCAGACTGCTGTCCTTCGGATAGGACAGGTATCTTGCCTCCCAAAGGGGCGAGAATTTTTCTTTGTATTTTCTTAGTCCCGAAAAGGAGTAGAAACGATTGGTAAAGGCATAAACCAGGAAGGCCAGTTTTTCTTGGAAAAAGCTATGCTCTTCCTGTCCCACGTTGGAGAGAGGAGCCATACCCAAATCAAAGTATTCCACGCCTTTTTCTTTAAAATACAGGAAAATCTCCACGAAGAGGTAGTCCATAATACCGTTACTTTCCGTTCCCGGATTATAACGCATTAAATCAATGCTGGCTTCCTTTTCTCCGTTGCAAATAAGGAAGTTGGAGAAGGCCTGCACATGTCCCTCGGAATCCAATACGCAGGCAATGGGAGCCAGAGAGAGATAGCCTTTGTCAAAGAAGCCCAGAGAAAATCCCTTTTCCTGTCTTCCGGAAAGCCAGGCATCGGATATTTTTTCCAAATCCTGTAAAAAGGCATCGGAAAAGGGCGGGTATTGTACTTGAAAGGTATATCCTTTGTTTTCTATTTTGTTGACCGCGGCACGGAACTTCTTACCGGATTTTCCCACAAGATCAAAGTCGGAAAGAGGAACCTTTGCACTTTCTCCGAACTTCATAAATTCATAGCCATGGTTATGAAGGAGAAGGGTTAAATCCTGTCCTACCTCATAGAAGAGCGGAGTAAGGTTTTTTTCCTCCGCTTCCGCAGTAGGAAGAGATTGCAGCAGGAAAATATTTTTCTTCCCCGATGGGTTCTCCCATGATCACCGCTTTTCCGTCTTCTATGGCAAATTGAAAAACCACTTTATCCATGCCCTCTTCCTGATAATAGTACAGCAACTTATCTCCCAAGAAAGCCAAAGAAGCCCCTAAATTCGTATTGGGAAAGCTTTGCAAAAAGTTCTGAAAGCGTTCCTGATTGAATTTTTCTCCGAAGGAAAAATGTTTTTCTCTCGCCAGTGCTCCCACAGCAATATAGCAAAGGGCAGGAATCAGAAAATAGGCGAAAAGATGAAGAAAGTAGTCTAAAAAGACCGTGAAAAAATGGGGCTTTGAGAAAGTGTGTATTTTATGCAGAACGCCCTTATGGAAAATCAGGAAGCCGAGACTGTCTTTTCCTGTATTTCCACTGGAAAGATATAAAAGAAAAAAGGTAAGTAAAAAACTTCCCACAATATAGGAAAAGTCCTTTAGCCGGTCTTCCATAGGATAGAAAAAGGATTTTCTGGAAAGCTCTTTTCTTCGAAAAAAGAGAAT
>CALHIC010000461.1 GCA_938030845.1 uncultured Oribacterium sp.
CGACTGAGCTATCTCATTTTCATGATGAGGGAAGACAAGGTCCTCTCCGCCGGCATGGATATCCAAAGCACCCCCGCAATATTTCGGTGCCATAACACAGCACTCGGTATGCCAGCCCGGACGTCCCTCGCTCCATGGGGAATTCCAGTAAGGCTCTCCCATCTTCTTTGGCTTCCAAAGTACGAAGTCCGTGGGGCTTTTCTTCTCCTCTTCTCCGGAGACTTTCAGTTCGCGAAGACCGGAACGGAGATCTTCCATATTCTTATGAGACAACTTTCCATAGGAAGGAAAGGCAGTGGTGTCATAGTACACCGTACCGTCCACCGGATAAGCAAAGCCCTTCTTTACCAGCACATCAATAAGATTCACCATTCCCTGAATTTCTTCCGTGGCCTTGGGATGGGCGGTAGCCTCCATAATATTCAGATCCGACATGTCCTTTTCCACTTCGGAAATATAGCGCTCGGTAATGGAAGAGCAATCTGTACCTTCATCCATGGCAGTCTTAATAATCTTGTCGTCCACATCCGTGTAGTTGGAGACATAGCAAACCTTATAGCCCTTATATTCCATAAAACGACGGAAAGTGTCGAATACAATCATAGGACGGGCATTTCCGATATGAATTAAATTATAAACCGTGGGGCCGCAGACATACATCCGAATCTTCCCCTCTTCAATGGGGACAAACTCTTCTTTTTGCTTCGACATGGTATTATAAATTTTCATAGCTTTGCTTCCTTTCTCCGAAGTCATTCTTCTCGCAACCTTCTCGCCTATGAGGGCATATACGGTTTTAGTGTATAGTCTTTCCCACAGTTCGTCAAGAAATGCAGGGAAATAATTGACCTTTCAAAAATGAAAAAGTAAATTCTACTCATCTATCCCCCAGTAGATTTTACTTCTGCACAGTTGATATTTTCTCTTTCACATCACTCATGGTATGTTTGAACTCCTTCTGACAGCAATGGAAGGAGTTTATTATGAGTAAAATTATTCCCGGTAACCAAAAACATCTTTCTTTAGAAGACCGCCTTTTTATAGAGCAAAGTCTAAATCAAGGGCTTTCCTTCAAGGAGATTGCCAAGTATCTTTGCAAAGACCCTTCTACCATTTCTAAAGAAGTGAAGAAACACCGAGCATCGAGCTGGTATCACAAGGGCAGCTTTCTGAACAAAAAGAACTTTTGCGTTCATCGTTACCAGTGTCGTAAAACAAATGTCTGTAAGAAGATTATTCTTTGTGGGATAAAGTGTACTTCTTGTCCTAGCTGCAATCAGACCTGTAAGGACTTTGAAAAGGAATGCTGTAATCGCCTAATGAAAGCTCCCTATGTCTGTAATGGCTGCTCACAAAAGCTTCATCACTGCAGCATCGCCCATAAATATACCTATGATGCCAGATTTGCTGATAGAAAATACAGGGAAACCCTTAAAGACTCTCGTCGAGGAATAAATCTTTCCGAAAAGGAAGCAAGAGAAAAGGACAGCATCATTACTCCTCTGATTGCAAAGGGACAATCCCCTTACCAGATTTTAGTGAATCATCCGGAATTACAGATGTCTGTTCGTACCATGTACTCTTACATTGACCAAGGAATTTTTACTTCCAAAAATATCGATTTAAAACGGAAGGTGACATTCAAACCAAGGAAATGCCATAAAACACAGATATCAAACCGTGAGATATTTCATGGTCGAAGCTATGAGGATTTCTTGAAGCTTGGATTAAATGCTTTTGTAGAGATGGATACCGTTCATTCCTGTAGAGATTCGCAAAAAACTCTACTGACCTTTTTCTTTACTGAGGAAAAGCTCTTCCTGGCTTATCTGTTAAATCGATGTACAAAGGGAGCAGTCAAAGCAGTCTTTGACCGTTTAGAAAGACGTTTTGAAGATGTCTTTGACTTTCAATCTATCTTTGAATATATCCTTACAGACCGAGGATCGGAGTTTGGCGATCCTGTCGCTTTGGAAACAAACCCTAATGGAATCCAACGTAGTAGCATCTATTATTGCGATCCTATGCGTAGTGGGCAAAAAGGGGGATTAGAGCAAGCCCATACCATGCTTCGCATGATTCTTCCAAAAGGCTCTTCTTTTGCTTTTCTTACACAATGGGATGTGAATCGTATCGTGAATCACATCAATTCCACACCAAGGGAAAGCTTAAACGGAGATACTCCCTATCAAAGGGCACTAAACCGATATGGAGAAGATGTCTTAAAAGCACTTCAGCTCGGGCCCATTCATCCTGACGAGGTTTGTCTGAGGCCCAAGCTGATTCGCTTTAAGTAACCCAACAACCCAAAGCATATCTGCTGTCAGACAGGGCAAAACTTTTACATTTTTTGATATAGCCAGTGGAATTTAGTCCTACACACGACTTGTCCTGTGGCTTATTTCCCATGCCCGGAAAGAGATTTTTTTGAGGTTGTTATGCACTATTATAGCAAAATCAGGCAGAAATGAAATTTCAAACTGCCTGATTTTTGGGATTTTTTTAAGCTCGGTAGAATTTACTTCTGCACTGGAATTTACTTTTTCAATTTAGCAAAATACTGCGATAATAAGGATAATTTGCCTGTACTTCATCTACGGAAATATTACCCGCTGTTCCGTTTTCATGGACTGCCAGCATTTTCCCTTCTTTGGTCCACTTGATAAAGACCACCACATGGCTTTCTCCGCTGGGTTGGATAATCAAATCACCCGCTTTTAATTCACTCCGCTTGATTTTCTGCCCTTTTCCGATTAATTCCTGGGTGCTGGAGGCGAAATCCAAGCTTCTATCCACACTGGACCAGTAAGCCCATTGGACGAAGCCGGAGCAGTCTAAGCCCTTTCGATTTCTTCCTTTATAGTCCGAAGAAGAAATGGTGGCTCCGAAGTGGTTTCCTTCCAAGCCCTTTACCCCGGCTTTTCCTCCGTAAAAATAGGGAACCTTTCCCACCGATGATAAGGCAAAATGAATCAAAGCCTTTCTTTCCTCACTAAGATCCTTCGGTAAATCCTTCATATAAGAAGATATTTCCTCCTCCGTGAGAGGAAGGTCGCCGGCCACCGTTTGGGCATCGCGAAGTCCATGAAGGGTGAACGCGGTGAGCAATTGCCGCAACGTGCCCGGGGGCTCATCAAAAGCGAAAGGATGTCGCCCCAATTCTTTGCGACTTCCACTGCGCTTGCGAATGAAATAAATGTTCATAGGCATAAACTAAACTCTAATGTGCGATAACTCTGCGCATATATGCGTTGTACATGCCATAAAATCAAAAAAAACGGCCATTCTTAGGGCAAGAATGACCGTTTATGCTGAGAGTTCGCATAAAAAACGAAGACTATATATAAAGTATTCTGTGAATGCATAGGCCGTAAAGCTAAGTGTCGCTTTAGCCTATAGTAATGCGGCGTGCCACTTTGCCCACTTTGACGATATAAATGCCACGATCTACATTGAGCGTAAAGGAATAATCATCACTTTCTACGCGATGAGTGCTTACCTTAACGCCAGTGATGTTGTAAACCATCAAAGTAAGCCCTTCTGCATGTTGTACACGAATTTGATTGCCTCGCACAGTGATTGCAATTTCATCCAAACCGGGAGCTTCCATCTGCATGGGTGCCTCGGCTAATGTCGCAGCATTGCCTTGAGACTCACTAGCAACAGAAACCTGTCCTGCTGCGAAAGAGTCAAGATGTCCCAATTTATGTTGAGCAGCTGCCGATAAAGCAAAACCACTCACGAAGAAAAGGGCTAGATAGATGCGGAGTATATGTTGTTGCATAGGCTTAAAATGCTAAGTGATTGTGGCAAATATACAACAAAATATGGAGTATGCCAAGATTTTATCCTTTTTTCTGCTCATTATTACGTGCTTCTTTGTCTAACTCTTGAGGAAGACGGAAAGCAGTGTACAATTCAAAGACTACGGCTATGGAGAGACACACCTTCCACTCACCACCTTGCAGGGGCAATAAGCGAAAACTACTCACGAGCATGAGTACTGCACTGACCATGAGTAGGAGAGCACCGATAATTTCTTGACGTCGCAGGCGAATAATAGTCGTGTTTTTACCTTCATAACGGCGCAACATCTGCGTGCCCCCATAAGAAAGCGCACCTAAAGTGAAGACATAAGGAGCATATTCAGCCATGACGCCAGCAAGCGGTAGGAGAGCACCTACGATAAGAAGCACACCGCCAATCATGGAAATGGCATTTTGCAAAGGGGTAAGGGGTTTCATCATAAGAAGCAAAGGGGAAGTGAAGGTAAAGATCTCAAGAAAATCGAATTACAAAAGAGGAGAAGGCCTCTCACAAGTTCCTATTCGTCAGAGTCATTCACCACCACATAGACATCTTCATTGGCTTTTTTCATGAAGAGCTTCACCCGCGCCACTTTCTCCACGGCTTCGGGCGAATTGTCCATAAGGCGAAGTGCACGAGAATCTTCCTTATACTGCTGTTCAAATTGCGCAATGTTTTGCTGCAACTCATGATTATTGCGAGTGAGCAAGAAGATGTTGAGCGCACTATGTTCGTCAAAAATGCCAGCACCCAGCACAAAAAGAATAGTGATAAAGGCGATGCGAAAACGCCAAAGCCGAGAAACGATGGAGGAAAGACTAACCATGCTGCAAGAGACGGGGATAAGTGAGAAACAACTATAGCGAAG
>CALHIC010000462.1 GCA_938030845.1 uncultured Oribacterium sp.
TAAGCTGTTGAAGGCTGTGATGGAGGGCGGTTTAGAGGGAAGAGCAGACAATATTCTGCTTTATGCCACTTCTAACCGAAGACATTTGGTAAAAGAAAATCTTTCCGATAAAAATGATATCGAATACCAAGAGGACTTACACCATTCCGATACTACAGAGGAAAAGCTTTCCTTGGCAGATCGTTTTGGGCTTTCCATCCTCTTCCAAAAGCCGGCCTATACCCTTTATCAAAAAATCGTGCTTTCTCTGGCCAATAAATACAAGCTTTCCCTTTCCGAGGAAAAGCTTCTGACCATGGCCAATGCCTGGTCTATCCGAAGAGGAGCCGCCACAGGACGAACAGCAGAGCAATTTATCCAGTCCTTACTGGTGCAGAAAAAGGACTAGGATTTTCCTCCTCCAGCATCTCTTCATAACCCTTTAGGGCGGCAAAGGGAGCGAATTGTGCCGCTCGGCTCTCCTTGGACATCCTCTTCCGAAGAAGGGGAATGGGATAAGTGGTATATAAAATGGATTGATAGGAGTTTTCTCCTATCTTTTCTTTTTTTCTATCTTTCATAATCCTCTTCTTCCACTATATTCTTCGCTATAGTTGCTTCCTCCTTTCTCCTGATAGAAGCCAAGTCCGAAACGCCGCTGCTATGCCCTCCAATCTGTCGGTTCCTCTCTCTCCCTCTGGCTCCTTCCAGATACTGGTAGCCCTTCAGTAAGGCATTCTTTCCGAATTTCTCCATTACCGCTAAAGCTGCTCCTCTAGCCTTCTCCTCCTTTTCCAGAAACTGCCTCTTTTCTCTAAGCTCCTGCTCTTCCTCAGCCGAGGTCAAAAAATGCTGAAATAAATCCAGCTGTCCCTCCGGCAAGGCTTCGCAATCCCTTACATCCTCTGCGGAAATACTAAACTTTCTGATTCTTAATCTTCTGTCCATGATTCGGTCATAGATAGCCAAAACCGCCTCCCGAAAGGCTCTGCCCTGATTGCTTCTTTTCGGAAAATGATATAGACCATGGACGGATTTCGGTACCCTTTTTCCATAGTGATTTTGGACAAGCTTCCCTTCATAGCTTTCTCCTGCATTTTCCTCGTCAAAAGAAAGATAGAGCTGCACAAAGGCAGAGTCCTTCCCTTTCTTTAATAAATCCAGTGCCAAATCCTCCGCCATCTCCTCTACCACCATCCTTCCCTCCGTAAAACCGTAGGGGAAAGGCAGAACCTGCCCGCTATGCAGACTGTTGCTTTTACTGTGAAAGGCCTTGATATCCTCTATCTTGCAAGTTTCATAGCCAAAGGCATGGTCAATTAAAAGCTCTGCCTGTATTCCAAAAAGCTTATACAGGAGTACCTGATTTTTCTTTTCTTTACTGCCGGAAAGAGCCGCCATGGCAATATCTCCCATAGTATAGATTCCATAGTGAGCCAAA
>CALHIC010000463.1 GCA_938030845.1 uncultured Oribacterium sp.
AGACCGGAGCTTTTCTCCACGAATAGGGGGGCGGAAATTCTGGATAAATTCATCTCCTTTCCAAACTCCTTTTGGAAAGTATCTCTGATATATTTAATTGCCTCTTGGGTTTCCCGAACGCTGAGTCTTGGGGAATAGTCCTTTGGAATTACGAGTGCCATGCTTTTTCCTCCTTTAAATCACATAACTTTAAGTGCTTATCATACTCTTCTTTTTTTTATTCGTAAAGGCGCAAAAAGCATAGGAATTTCCCCGCCTGTACAACAAGAATTTCATATTTTCGCTTAAAGCTTTAACTCTTCTATACATTATCACCTTTTTTTCGCGAAAATATAAGCAAGCTCTGTTCCTTTGCATGAAGGGCTAAAATCGGCACAAGCTTTTAGAAGGCCTCATCTAAATAATATTCCGCCTCTCTTCCTCTTCCCAACTCCAAAAAATATCCGTAAAGAAAATTTCTTTGCGCCTTGCTAAGGGGACAAAGAGCTGTAGCCATCAGTTTTTTCTTACTGGGATTATGCAAAAGCACATAGCCTCTTCCGCTTAAAAAATCTCCGGCATTGAATAGGCTTTGTTTTGAAAATTCCTCATAAAGCCCTAATTTCATTAAAATTCTTTCCGCTTCCATACAATGCTTTCCCCAGTCTGTAGGGAAGAAATCCCCCATGGGAGAAAGCCAGCCCAGTAACTCTTTATCCATATCGTCCTCCATCCTTAAGAACATAAGTCAAGAATTTTACCCTATAGCTGTTTCTATATAGAAAAACTGTGAAAAAGAAAGTCTCTATTCTGCCCTTTCTTCTTCACAGTCCGGTCTATATTTTATCTTTTATGTCCACACTCCGGACAGAATTTACCTACATTACCAGTATGTCCGCATTCCGGACAATCCCACTTATCCGCTCTTGCCTCTCCGCATTCGGAGCAGAACTTGCCGGTATTATGGGTATGACCGCATTTTGCGCAGGTCCAATCCTCTGCCGTTCCCGCTTCCGCAGCAGGTACGGCACCGTTTGCGGTATTTTGAAGCGGCACATTCGCCTGACCAAAGATACTGCCTTGAGCACCGGCATTTGCCTGATTTCCTGCATTTTGTCCCGCCTGCGCATTGCCCTGCTTAGCTCCCATGGCGAAGAGCTCGGAGGCATTGAAACCGCCGGTCTGATTAGCCATGTTCATTCCTGCAAAGGCCATCATTGGTCCTGTAGCGGTATTTCCTGCCGCCAGCTTCATCGCGTCTCCCTGAGCCTTGGAAAGATAAGCCGCAGCCATGCCGGGATCCCGGAAAACAGCATCTCTCTGCATTTCCTTAATCATCTTCTCATCTTCTTCCGGTGCCTTGATGGAGCTGATACCGAAGCTGGTGATCTTAATGCCGTAATGTCCGCCCCAGGTGCTGGAAAGAATGTCATTTAAGGCATGAGCAATGTCATCCGTATGGCTGAGAATGCTGTGGTAGCGGATTCCCTGTTCGGAAATACGAGAAAAAGCAGGCTGCAAATTGGTCAAAAGCTCAGACTTTAGCTGAGACTCTACCTCTTCCTTCTTATAATCCCCCTCTACATTGCCCGCAAGATTCCTATAGAAGAGTACAGGGTCCGTAATCTTATAAGCATATTCTCCGTGACAGCGAAGGGAAATCTCTATATCCAAGTTAATGTTGGGATCCACCGCTCTGAAAGGAATGGGGTTTACGGTACCGTATTTATTGCCCACAATATCCTTGAGGTTAATGAAATAAATGCGTTGATCCTTGGCAGTATCTCCGCCGAAGCTTAAACGCTTCATAAAGGTCTTAAAGCTTTCTACTACGCTTTCGCCCAGTGGGCCATAGAAAATACTGGGTTCCGTGGAAGAATCGAAAACAAACTCTCCTGCCTCTGCAGACAGTTCCACGATGGCACCCTGCTCCACAATCAGCATACACTGTCCTTCGTTTACGGCAATGACAGCACCGTTGGAAATAATATTGTCTGACCCACGGGTATTGGAGCTGTTTTGTCCCACTCTCTTCTGTCCCTTGGTCATGAGGGTATCATTGTCTAAGGAAGAACAATAGAAATACTCTCTCCACTGATCTGCTAAAACGGAAATTCCCGCTTCTTTACCTGCTTTTATCAATCCCATAGACTCACTCCTTTATGGTAAGCAAATTCATTTTTGTCCCTCTAAGACTACCATATTTTCCTCTAAAGGGAAAGAAAATCCCTTTCCAATCTTGACAAAGTTTTAGCGTAACGAGTAAAATGCAGAGGTAAATAAATTGCTTGAAAAAGCATTCAGGAGAAAGAGGGATAGAAATGAAGCACATTATTACCTTAAGCACCAGAGATTTAGAGAAGAGCGTTGAGCACGGCGGATGTGGAGAGTGTCAAACAT
>CALHIC010000464.1 GCA_938030845.1 uncultured Oribacterium sp.
ATATTCAGCTATCCCCGTTTTGAGTAAGGACGGAAAATTTGCCGGTACCCTTACGGAAGGGGACCTTCTTTGGGAAATCAAAAATCAATTGAATCTGGATTTAAAAGAGGCGGAGAAGGTGCTGGTAAAGGATATTCCCATGAGAAAGCACTTTGAAGCGGTAGGAATCAACAGCTCCATGGAAGGACTGGTGGCTCGCTCCTTGACGCAGAATTTTGTGCCGGTGGTGGATGACCTGGGGCACTTTATCGGTATTGTAAAGCGTAGAGATTTAATGGACTATCTGTACCGCCATGCGGATTTTGTGGCTTTGGATAAGGAAGAATCCATGTTAATGGCGGAGGACACCTCCTTAACAGGCTAAAGCAGAAGAAGCAGAATGGAACATCCAAGGAAGGGACACTCGGGTAAAATGAGATATCGCATACTACGCGAGAGGCACTCAGGTAAAATGAGATACCGCATACTACACGAGGGACACCCGGTAAAAACAGGATATTGCAAAG
Organism: uncultured Oribacterium sp.; assembly: GCA_938030845.1. Classification (GTDB taxonomy): domain Bacteria; phylum Bacillota; class Clostridia; order Lachnospirales; family Lachnospiraceae; genus Oribacterium. The sequence continues at coordinate 507 of CALHIC010000464.1, forward strand.
TACCCGAGAAACAATCATTAAGAATAAAGGAAGAGGAAATCCTAGAACTTTCGGATTTCCTCTTCCTCTTTTTCTCCTGTTTTTTCAATACTGCGAATCAAAACGGTATAGCTGCTTCCCCCTTCCAGGAAAACCTCCACTTCTTCCCCTACGCGCTTTCCCATCAGCGCCTTTCCTAAAGGAGACTGGTTGGAAATTCTGCCTTCAAGGGACTGTCCTCGAATGGAGGTGACCAGGCGATAACACTCTTCCTCTTCATCCTCCGGAAAATACACCACCACCGTGTCATTAATCCCCACAACGCCCTCTTCCGACTTTGTGGAAATCACTTTGGCAAACTTTAATACCCGCTCTAAATAGCGAATCCGGGATTCATTTTGATTCTTCTCTTTCTTCGCGGCATAGTATTCAAAGTTTTCCGACAGGTCTCCCTGGGCTCTGGCCTCCTTCACCGCCTCAATCAGCTTCGGGCGAATCTCCAGCTTTCTTTTCTGAATCTCCGCCTCGATTTTCCGCACATCCTCCCGGGTTAATTCCTCACTCATCCTATTCTCCTAAAGCCTTATTTTCCTTCATAGCAAATGAGGGACTCTAAAGGATACTTGCTGACCTTCTTTCTTCCTTCCAATCCGGCAAGCTCCATCACCACGGAAATCTTGGCTACCTCTCCTCCAAGACGCTCCACCAGCTTGCAGGCCGCCTCCAAAGTACCTCCTGTCGCGATTAAGTCATCCACGATAACGACTTTGGTTCCCTTCTGAATGGCATCCTTGTGAATCTCCACCTCAGCCTTGCCATACTCCAAATCATAGGCAATGGATTCCGTCTCTCTGGGCAGCTTTCCCTTCTTACGTACTGGCACAAAGCCCTTGTGCATCTCATAGGCGATGGCTGTTCCGAAAATAAAGCCCCGGCTCTCCAGACCGATGACAAGATCAAAATCCACATCCTTTAAAGACCGGATTAAGCCATCCACGGAATCCTTCAATCCGTCCGGATCCTGAATCAAAGAAGTAATATCACGAAAAATTACTCCCTTCTCCGGAAAATCCGGAATGGACAATACATAATCTGCTAAATGCTCTCTTTTCATAGTTCTCCCCTCAACTTCTTTATGGCATAGGCCTGAATGGCCGCCACCGTTTTACTATCGGTCATCTTCCCTTCCGAAATCAATTTCAGTAAGTCCTCCAGCTTCCAAGCTTCCAAAAAGATCTCCTCATCCTCATCGAAGCACTGCTGTCCCTTCTTCAAATCCTTGGCAAGATAAATGGCAATTTTCTCATCCAAAAAGGCCACCGTGGTGTTGACCCAAAGAAGTAGCTCCAAAGCCTCGCTTTTGTAGCCCGTTTCCTCCTCCAGCTCCCTCTTGGCGCAAAGAAGAAAGTCTTCCTCCTCGCTATCCCGTTTTCCCGCCGGAATTTCCAGGGTAAAACGCGATAAAGCATGACGGTATTGCCGAACCATGAGAAGCCTTCCGTCCTCTAAAACCGGAAGTACCGCCGCAGCTCCCATGTGATGAATAAAATCCCAGTGGGTCACATGACCGGATACGTCCACCGTGTCTTCATAGACCTCCAACACCGAGCCCTTGTAGCGGAGCTTTCGTTCCAGTAAACGAACCGGAAGCTCTTCTTTCTTCTCTTCCTGCTTTTTCTTTTCTTCCATCTTTCAAACACTCCTATTCCGAAAGATTTTGATTTGAAATTCTCTATAAGATTTTCCCCTCAAACTTCTTTATTCTAACATACTTATAGGGATATCTCCATGATTTAACAAAAGATTTCCCCCCTTCGGATGTCGAAAGAACTCCCTTTAGGAACTCCCTTTAGGAACTCCCTTTAGAAACGAAAAAAAAGGATGAACAGAAGGA
>CALHIC010000465.1 GCA_938030845.1 uncultured Oribacterium sp.
TACTGACGGGCTCAGATTGCCCTCTTTCATGCCTATACTGCATCTGTCGCTTCAATTCATTGATTGTTACAGTCCTTCACTCCACAGGCTTTCAGCAAGTATCGGGCTCAGATTGTATCTCTTTCAGGTCTATAGGGTTGAATATTGCTCCCTATTATTTGTTTACACTAAAAAATACATGTTATTACCGAAAACTGTACGACATTCGTGTGTTTATCTGACTTGTTTTCTCCTCATTTATCCATATCGAAGGACACTTAAACGGAGAATTTTTGGAGTTTTGCGTATAAGGCCTCCGGTAGGCGGAGTTCCATTTGAATTCCTTCTTCCTCATAGGATAGGGAGAGGATTTTCCCTTCTTTCCGAATACTGTTTTCCCAAGCCGCTTCGCTGTAGGGGAGCAGGATGGACAGGGGGCGGAGATTGGCGGAGGCTTTCTCACTTACCGCTTCCATAAGCTCGGAAATTCCAATTCCTTCTTTAACGGAAACATAGAGCTTTTCTCCCCTCTTCTTGGGAAGCTCCGACAGGGGAAGAACCTTGTCGCATTTATTCATCACATAGAGCATGGGGATGTGGCTTGCTTCCAGCTTCTTTAGGGTAGCCAGGGTGCTGTCCATGTGTTTTTGATAATTGGAATCGGAATAGTCTACCACCTGTAAAATCAAATCCGCTTCAATGGCCTCTTCCAGAGTGCTGTGGAAGGCATCCAAAAGCTTGGGAGGGAGATCTCGAATAAATCCTACCGTATCGGCAAAAAGGAATTCCTCTCCCCGTTCCCCCTTCACATGGCGAATGGTGGTATCTAAAGTGGCAAAAAGCATATCCTTTTCTTCCACCTTTTCCTTCTGACCTTCCTTACTCCAATCTAAAATGGCATTCATAAGACTGGACTTTCCCGCATTGGTGTAGCCCACCAGAGCGATTCTTGGAATATTGGACTTCTCTCTTTTCTGCCGTTTTACCCGGCGTACTTCTTCCTGCTTCTTACATTCTCTTCGCAGAAAGGCCATTTCCTCCTGAATCTTTCGCTTATCCAGTTCAATCTTCTTTTCTCCTGCACCACGGTTGGAAAGGCCTGCGCCTCCGCTTCCGCCCTGGCGGGAGAGATTTTCCCGAAGTCCCACAAGCCTGGGCAGCATATATTGGAGGGTGGCATACTGCACCTGCATCTTCGCTTCCTTGCTTCTGGCCCGCTCCGCAAAGATTTGTAAAATCACCTGGGTTCTATCCAAAACCTCCACAGAGAGAGCCTTGGACAGGTTATGGAGCTGGGAGGGGGAAAGGGCATTTTGAAAAATGACCAGATCCGCCTCATGGAAGAGTACGGCGGCTCTTACCTCCTCCACCTTTCCGGAGCCGATAAAGGTAGCGCTATCCTCTCTGGCCAGGCTTTGGCTGATGCTGGTGCAACATTCAATGGACAAAGCCTGACAAAGGCCGAAGAGCTCCTCCATGTCCAGAGCAAAATCTCTGTTCTCCGGAAATTCCACACCCACCAGAACCGCTTTTTTATTTTGAATTTGATTACTTTGCATAAAACTCCTTTATCCTCTACTCTGATATAGCTCCGCTTTTCTCTTTTACGGAAAACTGCTTTATTTTTTTATCTTTGGTATAGGGATGCCATCCTCCCTTGCTACTTCCAACCACTCCGCTAAAACTATTTCAGCATTCTGTATAGCTTCCGACCTGGTCTTTCCGTCTGCAAAAAATCCTTTTAGCTCCGGAATTTCTGCGATATAAAGCTTATCTTCTTCCGACCAGTATATTTGAATTTCCCACTCTCTCATAATTACCCTCATAGAAGCATAAATAAATATTATTTACATTATAAATAAAACTTATCATCGTTCCATATATCATGAAAATATAAAAGGATATAAATCAATGTTATGTATTTGCCCCGTGCTATAGGTCTGGAAGGTGGGGCGTCTGAGCCCGATACTTGCGAAAACCTGCGGAGAGAAGAACTGTATCAATCAATGAATTGAAGCGACAGATGCAGTATAGGCATGAAAGAGGGGCAATCTGAGCCCGCCGGTACTTGCGAAAAACAAGGGTACCGAAGTTTTTCGCTTAGTATCCGCTGCGAAGGCGAAGTTAGCGGGAGCGTGCCCGATTCCATACCTATACTGCATTGGAGCGAACGCCTTTGATGGATACCAGTCCTTCCCTTCGCAGGGGCGAGGTTAGCGGGAGCGTGCCCCAAATACAGACCTATTATACATCGGAGCTTGTCTCTTCAATGGTTACAGTTCCTCTATCCATATCGAAGAATCCGTAAAACCATTCTTCCCTTTTTGGTGTTTTTCTCAAGGCCAAGGTAATGAAACTTCCCCAGTCCTCTTACGGAAATCTTTTCTCCCCCCTTTAGACTGCTGCTGCCTTTCGCCACCAAGCCGTCCTTATACACCAGTTCTTTGGCGAAGTATTCCTGTGCCTTTCCTCTGGAAAGGTGGAATACTGCGGAAACGATACCGTCCAGTCTCTCGGAGGCGGCAAAGATCTGCTCCTCTATTCTTTCCTGCTTAGGGACAAAGGCTTCCTCACACTCTTTGATTTCCACACCGGTATGCCGAATCTGCTGCAAATTCTCCAAGAGATAGTCCTTCATTTTCCGAAGCAGATACACATAGCTTTTCTCATCCCGAAAGAAGATGTCTCCCAGCATTTCCCGTTCTATCCCAAGACTCATAATGGCTCCCAGTACATCTCTATGGGACAATTCTTCGGAAAATTTTTTCTGCTTTCCCTGAATTTCCAAAAGCACTACAGGATTGTCTTCCAAGAGAAGCTCCCTGCACTCTTCCTCCTCCATAAAACTTGGGTAAAAGAAAAAGGCCTGTCGTTCCGCCTCTTCTCCTCCCAGAAGCAGAAACTTAGCCCCTCTTTCCCTTTTGATTTTCTCTAAAAAAAGTCCCCTTTCTCTTTCCGATAAAAAGGGACTGTTTCGCACTATACCGCGCTCTTCTGTTTTTCGCCAAATATCTTCCACGTGGGCAAGAATATCTTCTCTGTCTTTCATGGTCTTTTATTGTCTCGCTTACTATTTCCTATATCTATCTTTCAAACAATCATACTTAGGAATTAGAGCTTTGCTCCAAAAACTCCACTTCTCCCTGCATCCACACATTGCCCTTAAAACGGCGGCCAATAGCGGGGACTCCCAAAAGATCTTTTTCATTGATGCAAACGCGAAATACCGCGTCCATACATCTTACTTTTAAATCCAGGATATTTTCATGGGTATAGACGTTGCTCTTTACCCGAATATTCACAATCTCTCCCAAAATGGAATACTGGTCGCACTCCACCCCGGTAGGCATAAAGGTAGACTCCACCAGGCTGTACAGGTCTTCCTTTTCGATTCTCTGATTCACCTCGGACATCAGATTCATATCGGTCTCCGTCAGGGTTTCCAAAGCATCCTGGTCTCCTGCCTTTGCCGCCTCGAAAAGCTTCATCTGCTCAACAAAGTGCTGTCGCTTTACCCACTCATCCTCCGCCTTCTTCTCTATGGGAAGGAGAATCTTTCCTTCCACGGAAAGTCCGGTCAGATAGACCTGCTTGGGCACCGCCTTAATCTGCATCCGTTTCAGCTGATGGGCTTCCAGAGAATTGCAAAGATAATAAATCAGGGTAATCCCTGAGGTAAAATCCTCCATCACGCCGGCATAGGTTTCCTTTTCCGCATGGCGCTCAAGGCTTCCCTCCACCGTTTCCACCCCTTCGTAGGAACGCATGTAAGGGAAATAATAGTCCCTGTGAAAATTCCCTTCTGCATCTCTGTGTCCTACCACGGTAATGCCCATAGAGGGAGCTACCGGAAGCTGATACTGCTCCACCACCTGTCCATTTCCATAGGAGACAAAGCTGCTGCGATATTTTTCATGTACTGCCCTTTGTAAATAAAACTCTGCATCCTTGTCTTCCTGCAATGCAGAAAACCCAATGGATCGTAGAAACTTATGCATTAGCCTTCCTCTTTCCTGACCTGTCTGAAACCATCTCCATATCTTACAACAAAGGCTACTGTCTTGCAATAGCTACCGGGGAATGTCTAAAACCATACCCCATGTCCGAATCAAAGCCAAATGCCCGCATCCTCCCTAAATGGTCTTGAAAACAGGCGAGAATAAAAAAAACCATGCGGTACAGGTCGGAAAGCGGGGATGATACCTTCCCCTTTTCCATCCTATGCCACATGAAAACTCATTTTACTGCTATATTAATGCTTTTTGAAAAACGGTATTTTCAAAGATTCCTTATCTTCTCTATGCGGAAGCGCTGGAACCGCCCGGGTTGCCCTTCTGGGTAGACTCAAAAAGGCTATGGGTTGCCTTATAAATCTTTCTGGCAATGTAAGGGTTGTTCATGGTGTAAAGATGCACACCGTCCACTCCATGAGTCACCAGATCCACGATCTGATCCACCGCATAGGCAATGCCCGCGTCTCTCATGGCAATGGGGTTGTCCGCATACTTGTCTAAGATTCTCTGAAACTTCTTAGGAACATTTACGCCGCAAAGGCTGGCCATCTTTAAAACCTGGCGGCTGTTGATAACCGGCATAATCCCCGCTTCAATGGGAACATCAATTCCGGCTAAAGCACAACGCTCCTGGAAAATGTAGAACTGCTTATTTTCAAAGAAAAGCTGAGAAATCAGGTTCTCCGCTCCCGCATCCACCTTGTTCTTTAAGTAACGAATGTCCTCTACTCTATCCGCACTCTCGATATGTCCCTCCGGATAGCAGGCCGCGGAAATATGGAAGTTTCCGTGCTCCTTCAAAAAGGCAATCAGGTCGGAAGCGTAACGGAAATCTCCTCTATTCTCCTCTCCCTCCGGAATATCTCCTCTGAGAGCCAGGATATTCTTGATTCCGGCAGTCTTCAACTCTTCAATCTTTTCTAATACATCCTGCTTTGTTAAATTTATACAAGGAAAATGAACCACGCTGGGCACTTCGCAGACCTTCTTAATGTGCTCTGCAATAGGGATGGTGCTTTGGTTATTCTTTCCGCCCCCTGCCCCGTATGTCACCGAAATGAAATCCGGTCTTAAATCCCGAAGCTCATCCAAGGTGTCATATATGGTTTCAACCGGTGAGTTCCTCCGAGGTGGAAACACCTCGAAGGAAAACACTGTTTTTTCTTGAAATAAATCAACAATACTCATTTCTCAATTCCTTTGCCGCCTGGACAAGATTTGCTAAACTTGCCAAGGTCTCCTCGCTTGCTCTAGTCTTCAATCCGCAGTCCGGATTTACCCACAGTTTCTCTTTTTCAATCTTCTTCAGCATCTTTGCCAATGCTTCTCTAATTTCCTGAACGGATGGCACTCTCGGAGAGTGAATGTCATAAACTCCGGGTCCTACCTCTGTACGGAAATGGTTCTCTCTTAAGGAGTCCAAAATCTGTAAATCGGAACGGGAAGCCTCGAAGGAAATAACGTCCGCATCCATGTTGTCAATCGCTTTAATAATATCGGTAAACTCACTGTAGCACATATGGGTATGAATCTGCGTGCCTGCCTGACATCCGCTGTGTACCAAACGGAAGGCGGGAATAGCCCAATCCAGATACTCACTGTACCAGTCAGACTTACGAAGAGGTAACTTCTCTCTTAAAGCCGCTTCGTCTACCTGAATGATCTTGATACCATTCTTCTCTAAATCCAATACCTCATCACGGATGGCCAAGGCAATCTGCTTTGTGCTCTCCGCAATGCTGATATCCTCTCTTGGGAAGGACCAGTTTAAGATGGTTACAGGTCCTGTCAGCATTCCCTTCATAGGACGCTTGGTTAAGCTCTGTGCATAGGTGGACCATTCCACAGTCATAGCGGAAAGTCTACGTACATCACCCCAGATGATTGGCGGCTTTACGCAACGAGTTCCATAGGACTGCACCCAGGCCTTCTCGGTAAATAAGAATCCGCTTAAGAGCTCTCCGAAGTACTCCACCATGTCGTTTCTTTCAAACTCACCGTGCACCAGTACATCCAGATCCAAATCTTCCTGAATCTTTACCCACTCTGCAATCTTCTTTTGGTTAAAAGCAATGTACTCTTCCTTGGTCTTCTCCCCCTTCTTAAAGGCAGTTCTGTTGGCACGAACATCCGCACTCTGTGGGAAGGAACCAATGGTTGTGGTGGGGAAGAGGGGAAGCTTAAACTCTTCCTTCTGAAGCTTTTCTCTCTCCTCAAATACAGGAAGTCTGGTGTAGTCCGCATCGGTAATAGCTGCACAACGATCCTTTACCGACTTGTCTTCACTGTTCGGTCTTGCTGTTGCAAAGAGCGCCTTATTCGCCTCTAAAACCTCCGGCTTAGCCTTACCGCTAAGAAGCTCCTTTAAATCCAAAAGCTCTTCCAGCTTCTCGATAGCAAAGCTGAAATGTCTCTTTACTTCCTCGGAAAGCTTATTCTCTCCTACTAAGGTGTAAGGAACATGCAGTAAGGAGCAAGAAGTACTCAGTACTACGGAAATGCCCTTAGCCTCTAAATCCTTTACCTCCTGCACGGTCTTCTCGTAATGGTTTCTCCAGATATTCTTTCCATTTACCAAACCGGCGAAAAGAAGCTTATCCTTGGGGAAGCCCTTGGCTACAAGTGCCTTGGTTTCCTTACCCTCTAAGAAATCAAGACCTACACCGTCAAAGGGAAGTGCCAAAATGCTTTCATAGGCATCTCTTACATCGCCAAAATATGTCTGTAATATAACCTTGGTGCTGCCCTTTACAGAAAGAATTCCCTGATATAATGCGGTAAAGAGTTCCAAGTCTTCCTTCTCTAAGTCTCTTACCAGATAAGCCTCATCAAAGGCAATCCACTTGGCACCAAGAGAAACGAATCTCTCCACATAAGCCTTATAAGCGGAAACTGCCTGCTCCTGGAAATCCTTCTCGGTCTTCTTCTCTGTATAACGAAGCAGCTTTAATAAGGTAAATGGTCCGATAACTACAGGCTTAGTCTCAACCCCTAAAGCCTTTGCCTCCTCATACTCCTGGAAGGGCTTGTCACCCACAAGGGAAATCACATCCTTATCGGAGATTTCCGCCACCATGTAATGGTAGTTGGTATTGAACCACTTCTTCATTGCCAAAGCCTTCACGTCTCCGGCCTCTCCCTTATAGCCTCTTGCCATAGCAAAGTACTGCTCCAAGGGACTTAAGGACAATTCTCTGTAACGATCCGGAATGATGTTAAAAAGCACTGCTGTATCTAAAAAGTTATCGTAAAAAGAGAAATCATTGGAAGGGATGAAATCCACTTCCTCCTGCTGCATCTTTAACCACTGCTTCTTTCGAATATCCTTTGCAAGCTCCTGTAGCTCCTGCTCGGAAACCAATCCCTTAAAAAACTTCTCTGTTGTAAACTTTAGTTCTCTTAATGCTCCCACTCTTGGGAAACCGATTACTGATGTTTGCATGCTTTTTTCTCCTTACTTTTTATTTTCCTTTACAAAAATGCTTTTCTTGTCATTCCTTAGACTCCCCCTAATGAGAGTCTTTGAAGTGGATATAGTATAGCGTAAAAACGTTTCCTTAGGCAAATATAAAAAAACAGGACTTGGCTATAGTTTCTGCCTATAGCCAAGCCCTTCACCCTAAATCGGTTCTCTCGCCCTTACTTCTCTCTTATACCAAGCCCTGTGCCAGCATAGCCTCAGCTACCTTCTCAAAGCCGGCTACATTGGCTCCAACCTCAAAGTTACCTTCATGGCCGTAGCGCTTTGCCGCCTCGGATACGCTCTTGAAAATGTTTTGCATAATTCCCTTAAGCTTCTCATCCACTTCTTCAAAGCTCCAGGAAAGTCTCTGAGAGTTCTGGCTCATCTCCAATGCGGAAACTGCAACACCGCCGGCATTGGCTGCCTTACCGGGCATATAGAGGAAGTGATTCTCCAGGAATACATCCACTGCCTGCTCATCGGAAGGCATATTTGCTCCCTCTGCTACACAGAAGCAACCGTTCTTGATTAAGGTCTTCGCCTCTTCTCCATTTAACTCGTTCTGGGTTGCGCAGGGTAAAGCCACATCGCACTTTACCCCCCAGGGACGCTCTCCTGCATGGTAGGTCGCTCCCGCAACACGGTCGGCATACTCGGAAATTCTGCCTCTCTTCACCTGCTTAATGTCGAAAAGCACATCCAGCTTGATGCCTTCCGGATCATACACATATCCGCCGGAATCGGAGCAGGTTACTACCTTACCCCCAAGGCTCTGTGCCTTCTGGATGGCATACTGAGCAACATTACCGGAACCGGAAACCACAATGGTCTTTCCCTTGATTTCCTTTCCTACGGACTTTAACATCTCATCCACAATGTAGACCAGACCGTATCCTGTAGCCTCCGGACGAGCCAGAGAGCCTCCGAAGGTTCTTCCCTTTCCGGTAAGTACACCCTCGTACAAATTGGTGATTCTCTTGTACTGTCCGTACATATAAGCCACTTCTCTTCCGCCTACACCGATATCACCGGCAGGAACGTCTTCGTTGGCTCCGATGTACTTATACAGCTCTGTCATAAAGCTTTGGCAGAAGCGCATAACCTCCGCATCGGACTTGCCCTTAGGATCAAAGTCCGCACCACCCTTACCGCCACCGATGGGAAGACCGGTCAGGGAGTTCTTTAAAATCTGCTCAAAGCCCAGGAACTTCAGAATAGACTGATTTACGCTTGGGTGAAAACGAAGTCCTCCCTTGTAAGGTCCGATAGCAGAGTTAAACTGCACACGATAACCGATATTGATATGGTGCTTTCCCTGGTCATCTGTCCAAGGCACTCTAAAACTAATAATTCTTTCCGGCTCCACAAAACGCTCAAGTAAAGCATTTTTCCGGTAAAGCTCCTCATTGGCTGCCACAATAGGCTCCAAAGACTCTAAAATTCTCTTCGCTGCCTCTAAAAATTCTGCCTCATTGGAATGCTTCTTCTCCAGTGCCTGATAAACCTCACTTACATAGGACATAAACTTGCCTCCATTCTTTCCTCATTTACCGCTAAACTATAGCACTAAATCATTTTCAACTACAATAGGAAATATCTTGTATTCCGAAAAAGAATACTAATTGTTCCTTCCATAAAATTACAAAAAAACAGCCCCACTTTCGTGGAGCTGTTCTTATTAATCTACCTGGTATGGTAACAGAGCAATGTGTCTTGCACGCTTGATAGCGGTTGTGATTGCTCTCTGATGTAATGCACAAGAACCTGTAATTCTTCTGGGAAGGATCTTTCCTCTCTCAGAGATATACTTTCTTAATGTTCCTACATCCTTATAATCTACCGGCTTTACCTTATCTCCGCAGAATCCACAAACTTTCTTTCTGCTGCGGAAGCCTGCGCCGGCTCTTCTTGGTCTTGCTGAACCACTCTTATCTGACTTCTGAAATGCCATGGCTTTCCTCCTTCTATATTGCAGCTTAGCTGCTCTTCATCCTGAGGAAACCTTCCCTACCTAAGTGAAGGGGAGTCCCTCGTCCTCTACCCCATCAGGTATATTCATAAATCCTTCTCCAAGATCCTCTTCTCCACCGCCTACATAGGGGCCGGAAGAACGGGAATAGGAAGTATTACCTCCCTGTCCTTTGCTGTCTGCAAACTCCTGGTCATCCACAATAATATCTGTGGTATATACGGTTTGTCCGTCTTTGTTCTGATAACTGCCTGTCTGAATACTGCCGGATACCAACATACGCATCCCTTGATGCATATACTTCTCTGCAAATTCTGCTCTCTGTCCGAAGGACACACAACGGATAAAATCTGCTGTAGGCTGTCCATCGTTTTGGTTTCTGCGGCCTCTTCTGTCCACGGCAAGAGTATATCTTGCAATGGCCATGCTGTTCTCACCCTGGGAATACCGAATTTCCGGATCTCTTACCAATCTACCCATCAGGATAACTCTGTTCATGTTTTACTCGCTTTCCGCTTGCTTATTCAGCTACTGCTTCTGCTGCAGGCTCATGCTTCTTTGTCTTAGCTGTTTCTTCTTCTGGCTTAACCACAAGATAGCGGATTACCGGTTCCATAATACGAACCTGGTCCTCGAGCTCGTTAGGAGTGTTTGCATCTCCTGTGAACGGGATGAAATAGTAGTAGGCTTCTTTCATGTGCTGAATTTCATAAGCCAGTCTCTTCTTACCCCACTCTTCGATAGGCTCTACAACAGTACCATTGTAACGGGTGATAAATCCCTTAATCTTTTCAATGGCTGCTGCTCTCTCCTCATCATCGAGCTTCGCACTGAGAACAACGCATAACTCATACTTGTTCATTCGCTTTTACCTCCTTTTGGTCTCTGGCCTTTCCTTTTGGAAAAGCAAGGAATAGTGATACAGCTAACAATAATAGCAAAGTTCTCTACTGTTTGCAAGCATTAAAATTAGTCCACGTCAATAATATAAATCCTCTCCTTTGCCAGTCTCTGCAAAAGAGCATCTTCCGTATCGTCTGTATAGCCGCTGAGCTTTCGAAAGGCCTCCGGGTTCAATATTTTCAGCATCACCACCGGATCCTCCGGCAGTTCATCCTCCTCATCGGAAAGGGTCGCTTCCTCCGCCCGTCTATCTAAAAGTTCCTTGGTGGGAAGGGCATAAAGTACTGACTTTTCGATTTCTTCCAAAGGCTTTTCTTCCAGGCTAAGCTTTCCTATAGTCCGAAAGCCGTAGGGGCTGTAAATGCTTTCCGAAACGGGAATCAGGAAGCAAAAGGACTCTCCCTCCTCCTCTAAAAGCGAAAAGGCACGTCGAAGCAATTCTCCCATAATGCCCTGCTTTCTCTTTTCTTTCTTGGTACCGATGGCATAGAAGTAACTTGCCGTAAGCTCCTTTTTAAAGAAGGACATACTGAAAGGGTTGATATGGAGCATGCCCACAATCTCTCCCTCTTCCTCCATGGCAAGGATTCTCTTCGGTCTTTTACGATAATAGTAGTCCACAAAGGCATCCGAATCCTCCGGGAAGATCTCCCGATACAAGGCCTTGGTTCTTTCCTGTTCCGCCTCCGTTCGGAGAAGAAGAATTCTTCTACTCATAGTCTTCTACTTCTTCCTCATACTTATCCGTAAGATACTTCTCATAGCCCTGGAAATCCTTCTGCAATACCATATATTTTCTGGCAAAGCCGATGGGATTATAGCTTTCCTTTGCCTTTCGAAGACCTTGCAGACCCATATCATCCTCTCGGTTTACCAGCTTCGCCTGGGGGAATTCATGAAGCAGAAATTCCTGGTTAATCACCTGATAAATTCCGGGGACATTGGGATTACCCTTTTCAATGGAAATGCTGGCCATTTCCTCACGGGGATTGTAAGCGCCGATGGAGAAGGCCTCCAGCTTTCCGTCTATGAAAATACCTCCGATGTAATGGTCTATAGCAAAGCAATTCTGTAAAACCTCGTGAATTCCCTTGATTTCGTATTCCAGGGTTTCCTCTCCGTTTCCCTCTTCCTTGACCCGATGGGTGTACCAACGATCTAAGAAATCCCAAACTGCCTGCTTTTCCAGACAACGAATACTTCTATATTCGCAGCGACCCTCATATTCTCTCTTGAACTTGTTGACCAGATTCTTCTTCTTATGAAAACGCTTTCCCGGCAGGGTCCGAAGCTCCTCCGCATCATAGAGGTAGTCCTTGTAGTCCTCCTCTTCCCGTACGATAAAGCGGGGATCCTCCTCCAAATGCAGGTACTTTACCGCCTCTTCGTCCGCCAGATAGATTTTTAAAGGCTTCTTCAAAACCTGATTAAAGTAATCCTTAATCAAATCAAAATACTGAGGCAAATCCTCTTCGTCACAGTAGGGCGTGGCGGTATACTGCTCTCCGTCCTTCTCCATCAGAATAAAAAGAGCCTTGTCCTCCCACTCTGCTATGCGGGTGTCACAATATTCCGCCCAGAGGTAGCTGTCCAAAGCGCAACTATCACAGGTTTTGTTCGGTCTTCGATAAAAATAAGGAGCAATACGGACGGAGTCCTCCACCCGTATTGGCTCAAATACCAATTTTTTCGCATCCAATGCCATATTTGTCCTTCCTTTCAGGAACTGCTTACTACTTGGGACATTTTACCACAGAATGCAAAAAAGCTTGTGAAAAAACGATAAAATTCCTCCTTTCTTTTGAAATTTTTCATTCTTGAGAAAGACTTCTCTGTAGACTCTCTCCAAAGCAACAACGTTGACCGGTCTTAGCCTTACCATAACAAAAGAAAGGGCCTCTGCCTAGACTCCATATTCGGATAATATCCGTATACGGATAAGGTTTTAGCCCTTTCTCTACGTATTTCTCTATGGATTTTTCTCCTACTTCCCTGATTAATTAATGGGAGAAATACGACGGAAAGATGGCGCTTTCTGAGCCGGCTTTTTCCTAAGCATTCACTCCATTATCCTCCGATGCATCCATTCCGTAAATCTCCAGCAGCTCCTTGCTGTAGACGCCCTTTTCCCGATACAGAATCAGGGGCGGTAAAATCCGAAGCTCCACAGCAGCTCCCCGCACCGCTTCCAAAAGGAAAAGCTTTGCCTCTCCCTCCACAAAGGAATGCACCATCTGCAATCTTTTCGGCTCCAGTCCCTTTTCCCGTAAAATGCTGATGATCTCCGCCATTCGTTTCGGCCGATGCACCAGATAAAACTTCCCCTTAGGGGCCAGTAAATATCTTGCCGCCTCCGCAACATCAGAAAAACTGCAGCTCACCTCATGTCTTGCAATATTTTTCTTTTCCAGCGGATTTTGCAGATCTCCCTGCATATAGGGAGGATTTGCGGTCACCACCGTAAAGGAAGAGGCCAGGCTTTTTCCCTCCACCGTCCTTTGCTCTTGGATTTTGCAAAGGTCTCCCTCCAGGATATGGATGCGCTCCTCTTCATTTAAGTCTACGGATCTTCTGGCAAGCTCCACCGCCTCTCTTTGAATTTCGATTCCGTAAATGCTTTCCGCCTCTGTTTTTGCCGCCAAAAGCAAAGGCACAATTCCGTTTCCGGTACAGAGATCGAAGACTCTTCCTCTCTTTACCCCCTGCTTTGCGAAATTCGCCAAAAGCACCGCATCCGTTCCATAACAAAAGGCTTCCGAATCCTGAATAATCCGGTAGCCCTTGCATTGTAAATCATCTATTCTTTCCATGAACAAATCTCTGCTCTTTTCCTTATAAGTCCTGTATCTGTTTCCAAACCGGGCTTTCTATCCTCTTTATCCTATTTTCCCTTTGAAACCATGCTTAGGCTTCGTCTTTTCTCCGTCTTGGCTTAAACTTCAGCTCCGAAACCTCATACTCCCGAAGCTCCTTCTCATCTTCCTTTTCCAAGTTTACAATCAGCTTTACCTTCTGGTTTAAGACGGAAACGGAAACCACCTCTCCCTTTAAGCCCTCCTTGGTGGTGGCATAGTCTCCCACCGCCGGCAGCTTGGAGTTTAAGAACTCATAAACCTCTTCTTCATTTTTCAAACAGCACATCAAACGGCCGCAGACCCCGGAGATGCTGCTGGGGTTTAAGGATAAGCCCTGCTCCTTTGCCATCTTAATGGACACCGGAACGAACTCCGGAAGATAGCTGTGGCAGCACAAAGGCCGACCGCAGGAGCCGTAGCCTCCCAGAAGCTTGGTCTCGTCTCTTACCCCCACCTGTCGAAGTTCGATTCTGGTACGGAAAATCGCCGCCAAATCCTTTACCAATGCACGGAAATCCACCCTGCCGTCCGCGGTAAAATAAAACAGTGCCTTTCCCCGGTCAAAGGTATATTCCACATCAATCAGCTTCATTTCCAGCCCATGCTCTTGAATCTTCTTCCGGCAAATCTGAAAAGCTTCTCTTTCCTTCTCATGATTAACTTCGTACTGCTTCCGGTCCTCCTCTGTGGCCTTTCTGAGAATCTCCTTAAGAGGCATCACAATCTTTTCCTCCGGAAGCTCCTTATTGGCCATCAAAACTTCCCCGTATTCCACGCCTCTGGAGGTTTCCACCACGGCAAACTCTCCCCTTGTAAAGCTTATGCCCTTGGGGGCGAAATAATACACCTTTCCCGCGGTGCGAAACTTTATTCCAATTACCTCTGTCATCTATAACCCTTTCTTTATGGCTTTCTTTATGGCTTTCTTTATGGCTTTTCTATAATTATGTATTGGATAAAAACAAAAAGAAATCTAAAATCTGATAGTTTTGGGCAACATTTACCGCCCGTCCTTCTTTATAGCGTTCTATATATTCTCCCCACTGTCCCAGTGTCCAATAAGAATACTTTTCCGCCATGGCCGTAATGCTCTCTCTGGCACTCTGCCCATAGAGCAAATGATGGTCTTTCGTGCTTTTATAGCATAACACATCCCGCAAAATAATATCAAGAAAACAGTAGAGCTCTTGCCCGTCCAGCTGTCCCAGCTCCTCCGCGTATTTCTGCATTTCCTCCTGCTTCTTATGGGCTATCTCCTTTAAGAAGGCGGGTAAGGCACGAAGCGCCGGAATCTCCTGCAACAATTTCCACTGCTTTTCTATGGGCATATCCCCCACATAGACTCGAACCACACGGCTCAAAACGGTGTCTAAAAGCTTGTTTTCATTTTCGCAAAGGAGAATCATGATCACATGCTCCGGGGCTTCCTCCAGGGTTTTTAAAAGGGCGTTTTGTGCCTCCACCGTCATCTTATCGCTGTGGCAAAGCACGTAGACCTTGTACTTCCCTTCCTTCGGAGAAATGTCCACCGTCCCCTTTACTTCCTGACGAATCTGATCAATGGAAATGCTGGATTTCTTCTCTCCGTTTTCCTTCTCCTGATAATCCACAAAAATCAGATCCGGATGCTCTTCCTTTTCAATGCGAAGGCTCAGGCTGTCCTCCGGTTCTTCCTTATCGCTATAAGAATCCGGCCGGGCCTCTGCACTTTCTACTTCGAGGGCAAGACTGAACTGCTTTTCCGGTTCTTCCTTTTTACTTTTATGAAAAAGCCGTACCACAAAGTCCTTCGCCATCTGACGAAGCAAGTC
Organism: uncultured Oribacterium sp.; assembly: GCA_938030845.1. Lineage (GTDB taxonomy): Bacteria > Bacillota > Clostridia > Lachnospirales > Lachnospiraceae > Oribacterium. The sequence continues at coordinate 14,994 of CALHIC010000465.1, forward strand.
CTCTTCCTGCCCAATCACTAGATAAGCATGATGGATTCGATGATCCGGTATGGAAATCCCCTTCATTCCTTGCTTTTTCCTCTTCCTGTTCTTTTCTTTTTACAATCGTATAACTCGTTACAGCCCTTTTCACAGCCCTGATTTTATATCCGCCAGAATCTCTTCCACACATTGGTCAAAATCGAGATTGTGGTAGCGTTTCTTGATGCCGGCTTCCCGAAGCTTTTCCTCCGAAAAATCCTTGTTATCCGCCTGAAAACGTCTTTTCAGCTCCTTAAAAGCCTTTGGATCATTTCCCTGCTCCCGGGCCTTGGCTCGACTTAGACGAAGCTCATCCTCCAGCTCAATATAAACAGGCCGGATAAACTCCTGCCCCAGATAGTCTTTAATACTGTTATAGCTTTCCAAGGTTCCGATGCAGAGAAAGCCCTTACCTTTCTCCCGAAAGCCTTCCTCATAGGCCGTGCCGTAATACCAAAGTCCAAAGGCGGTATCGTAGCTGCGGCTTTCCATCATTTTCCCCTCTGAAAGAAGCCGTAAAAACTCTTCCTCCGAAAGAAAATGATACTCTTCTCCTTCCTTTTCCAATAGTACCAGTATAGCATAATTACCATTCTATCA
>CALHIC010000466.1 GCA_938030845.1 uncultured Oribacterium sp.
TAGGGAGGATCCAAAAAGACGATACCGAAGTGATAGTCCTTTCCCTCTAAACTTCTTAAAGCACTGTGGAAATCTCCTCCATACACCAGAGCCTGTTCCTGAAAATGACAACGGGCGATATTTTGCTCTATACAGGCCAAGGCCTTCTTTCCACTGTCACAAAAAACCGCTCTTTTCGCCCCTCTGGACAGGGCTTCAATCCCCAGAGCACCGCTTCCCGCAAAAAGATCCAAAATGTCCTGGTCCACTAGGTCAAATTGTAAAATATTAAATAAGGTCTCCTTGATTCGGTCCGTGGTGGGGCGGGTATCCTTCCCCTCCGGCACCGAAAGCAAAAGCCTTCTGGCTGAACCTGCAATAACTCTCATACCACTCTCCTTTTCCCTCATATTAAAGCGAAAATGCCGGTCGTTGTAAAGGGATAAAGATTAATTTTTTTCTACAACTTCCTATTTTTATAGAAAGCTTTTCCATGCGGGTATACGCCAAGGATTTTCGCCAAATTTTGTATCCCCGGTATTCTCTACCTAGCTGTTCTTTAGAACTATCCTCTATCCGAATATTTTACTTTAAGCATTTTCTGTAAGCAGGCTTTGGAAAATGTCTTTCATTCCCTGATGCTCCGGTTTTTCTAAGAGGGCATCCTCCTCCAATATGGTTTTTGCCGCTTCTCTTGCCTTAAAAAACAACTCCTCATCCCGTAGAGGATCCGCAAAACGAAATTGCAGGGGGCCGGACTGCCTTTCTCCAAAGAACAAATCCCCCGGCCCTCGCAAGGCCAAATCTTCCTTGGCAATGGCAAAGCCATCATTACTGTCCCGAATAATGGACAGTCTTTTTTGGGACTTCTCATCTTCCTTATGATCCATAAAGATACAATAGCTTTGTAGCTCCGACCTTCCCACCCTGCCTCGCAGCTGATGGAGCTGAGCCAGACCGAAACGCTCCGCATTTTCAATCAACATCACCGTGGCATTGGCCACATCCACTCCCACCTCCACAACGGTGGTGGAAAGAAGAATCCTTGTCTTTCCGGAAGAGAAGTCCTGCATCACCTGTTCCTTCTCCCCTGCCTTCATTTTCCCATGCAAAACCGCAAAGGAATAGTCCTTTCCAAAGTACTGCTTTAGATTTTTCTGATAGGCGGTAACACTTTCCACGGAAAGATTTTCATTTTCCTCCACCAAGGGGCAGATAATATAGGCCTGTCGCCCCTTGTCCAGCTCCTTTTTGATAAAGGAAAAGGCCTTCTCCCGATCCGCAGGGGAAAGCAGGGCGTTCTTAATGGGCAGACGATTGGCCGGTTTTTCCGAAAGCAGGAGGTAGGGCACCGCACCATAGAGGAGCTTTACCAAAGAGCGGGGAATGGGGGTTGCGGAAAGGTAGATGCAGTGGGGATTTTCCCCCTTCTTTTCCAAACGGTTTCTTTCCTGAATCCCGAAGCGGTGCTGTTCGTCAATCACCAACATTTTCAGATTGGAAAAAGCCAAACCCTCCTGAATCAAAGCCTGGGTACCGATTACCCCCAGAATACTGCCCTCTTTTAGCCCCTGATAAATTCTTTCTTTCTCCTTCCTACTGCTACTGCCAATCAGAAGGGCAATGGGAATCTCCCATTGATTCTCTTCCAGCAGTTTTTGCAGTTTTTGAAAATGCTGTTGAGCCAAAATTTCCGTAGGCACCATAATGGCGGTCTGAAAGCCCTTGCTAGCCATAAGGTACAAGGCATAGAAGGCCAAAATGGTTTTTCCGGAGCCCACATCTCCCTGAACAAAGCGAAGCAGTCTTTCTCCTTGGGAAAATACCCTATCCATCTCCTCCAAAGCCTCTTTTTGGGCATTCGTTAAACTAAAGGGCAGTCCCTGCTGAAATTCTGCACTTTTTCCCGGAATCCCCTCCTCCTGGCCGGAAAGCGAAAGAAAGTCCCTCTCCTCCTTTTCCAGAAAGAGACTATAATAAAACAATTCCTCAAAGGCC
>CALHIC010000467.1 GCA_938030845.1 uncultured Oribacterium sp.
ATAAAATATATAGAGGTCTATCCTTCAGTTCTTCAAACAAAATGGCGATGTATTCCCCGATAATTCCGATAACGAAAAAAAGCACTGCAAACATAAAGCAAAGCACCACCACGATGGTGGCGTAGCCGGAGGGGGCACCCTTTCTGGTTAACAGGGTGTAAATCAAAAGTACGGTTCCCAGTCCGCCGCTACAAATGGCTGCAAAAATCCCCAATTGTAGAGGAAGGTTGGAAAAGGTAAAGAGAGTGTTTTTGGAAAACTGCCACAGCTTACTTAAGGAATAATGACTTTGTCCCGCCTGTCTTGCCGCCGCCTCATAGCGAATGCTGGTTTTGGGAAAGCCCACAGACTGAACAAAGCCCCGAAGATAACGGACCTTTTCCCGATAGTGCTTCTTTAAAACCTCCTGTACCTTCTTGGAAATGCCGAAGAAGTCGGAGGCATTTTCCTCAAAATGCACCGGAGAAACATGATTTAAAATCCAATAAAACAGGGCGGAGGTAACATTTTTCACAAGGCCTGCGGAAGGATTCTTGGTGCGCACCATGGACACCACCTGATAGCCCTCCTCCGACTTTTTCAGCATTTCCGAAATCAACTCGGGGGGATGCTGTAAATCCGCATCCATAAAAACCAGAAAATCTCCCTTGGCATGGTCCAGGCCTGCGGTCATAGCCGCCTCATGGCCAAAATTTCGGGAAAAAGACAATACCCGCACGTGTTCCTTGTCTCTCTCTGCAAAATCCTCTAAAAGAATGGCGCTTTTATCCTGAGAGCCGTCATTCACAAAGACAATTTCATAGCCATAGCCCAGCTCCTGTAATTTTTCACAAGACTGACTGCAATGCTGGTAAAACTGCTCCAAGCTGTCTTCCTCGTTATATACAGAAACAATTACACTACAAATCTTTTCCAAGTTCATCCCTTCTCTCTAAAACAATTCTTCATTGAACTGATTTTTCTTGAGCTTTTTATCCGTCCTAACTTTTTAGCCATCTCTGTTCAACGACTTTAGCAAGATCTTCTACCCATCACCGACTTAAATCATTTCCTCGTGGCTAGGTACCTGCTCCTCTTTTTTCGGCGGTGTCATATAATCCCCATATAGCATTTTT
>CALHIC010000468.1 GCA_938030845.1 uncultured Oribacterium sp.
ATTGGAAAGGTTCTTAAGAAGATATCCTATGGACTGGAGCAGGAAGAGCTGGAGTACAGCGGCATTCTTTTTATCGGTTTTATGATAATGGGGGGAGAACCGAAAATTCTGGAATTTAACGTCCGTTTTGGAGATCCGGAGACGGAGGTGATTTTGCCTCGTCTTGAGAGCGATTTGCTGTGTATTATGGACAAGGCGATTTCTCATAGTCTTCGGGGGGAAGACTTTCAGTGGTCGGAGGAAGTTTGCATGACGGTGGTCATGACCTCCAAGGGCTATCCCCATGCCTATGAAAAGCATAAGCGGATCACGGGAGAAATTACCGATTCGACTATCTTTGTGTACCATAACAATACTGTTTTGGAGGAGGGAGTGGCCTATTCCGACGGAGGAAGAGTGCTCTCCGTCACCACCATGGGAGACAGCCTTTCCGCCTGCCGGGAGAAGATTTACGCCCACATCGGAGAAATTCATTTTGAGGGAGCCTGTTATCGAAAGGACATCGGAATTCCGGTGGAATAGGGACAGGAGCTTACTGTCAAGTAATCGTTGGCAACTCCATCATATAGACTTATGAATATCTTGCTTCGGTTTAGGCTCTGCCTCAAAGACACACTACGTTTCCTACTCGCTGCACTCGCTTTTTCACTCAGGCTCCTGCGCAAACTCGCCCTTCGGGCTCAAACATGCGCCCGCCTTCGTTGCTAGAGTGCAGCTCCCTACGGAAGCCTCGTGACCGTCTTTTTCGTGCATAGCCTAATCCCTCGCTAAGATTCCTTAATCTCCCGCTATAATAGAGTAAAGATTTTGTCAGTTGATAAAGAAATAAAAAGAGAGTAATCATTAATCCTTTGATACAATGGTTTCGACTAAAAAACTATGCAAAGGAGATTACTCTCATGGATATTGTAGCACTATTAGAGGTTTTGGTAAAAGGTTTACTTGATGCAGAGAACAAATTTTTTGAAAATCCTAAGGACTTTAGTTCTCTGGAGAGGTCTGTAAAAAGCTCTACAGAGGCTTTTTCTGCTTCTTTCTTGGGCGTAGTCCTTTCAAGAATGAACTCGATACTTAGTGAGTGTGGAGCCAGAAAAGAAAAGTTTAACATTCAGAGGGTCGATAAGCGAACATTGATTACCTCTGTTGGGGATGTGGTGTTTGATTGTACGTATTTCAAGAGGAAAGCAGATCAAGGAGGTCACTCATACTTGCTGGAAGAACTTATAGGGTTGGATTCTCATGAGCGGTTTAGTGAAGAAGCTGAGGTAATGCTACTCACGGAGGCACTAAAAACAAGCTATCGTGAGGCAACAAAGGTACTGCCATCCAAACAAAGAATTAGCAAAACTACAGTGATGAATAAAATACATAGTCTATCAGATAGCATTACCCTTGAGGATCTTTCCGGCAAGAAGCAAGTGGATTATCTTTTTATTGAAGCAGATGAAGATCACATTGCAGAACAGCATGGCAAGGAGTCCAAGGATAATAAGAGCTTCATTTCTAAACTGATTTACATACACGAAGGAAAGTTTGAATCCGGCTGTAAAGGAAGAAAAGAACTCAAAAATAGCTTTTATTTTGCCGGACTTTATCCCGGAAAAGAAGGAAATGCATGTCTTTGGACTAAGGTTTCTGACTACATTGAAAAGACATATGATAAAGAGAACTTAAAGAAAGTATTTATTAGTGGTGATGGAGCCCAGTGGATAAAGAATGGGACGGAGTTCATTGAAAAATCGGTCTTTTGTGCAGATAAATTTCACTTGATGAAATATATTAATCAGGCTGCAGCGCAGATGTTAGATGAAAAGGATATTGCCAAAGAAGAATTATGGCATTTACTATACTCTAAACATTCCACGAAGGCTTCATTCTCAAAATATATAGACTGTATGGCGGCATCAGGGAGAAATACAGAGAGAATAGAAAGCTTACGGACGTATGTGTTAGAGAATTGGGCAGCTATCAGGAGAACGCTAAGAAACAAGCTTGTACAAGGCTGTAGTGCAGAGAGTCATGTAAGTCATGTGTTATCTGACCGCTTAAGTTCAAGACCTTTATCATGGAGCCAAAAAGGTGCTGACAAGATGAGTAAGCTAAGGTGTTATGAGAGAAACTATGGAAGAGAGAAGCTTCTTCAGTTGGTGAGGATAGGTCGAGAAGAAAGGAAGCTGGGGGCGACCGGAACAGAAGGGATAAGTGTAAAAGAAATAAGGCTTAGAGATGTGTTAAAAGAGCACTATGATGCGTCAAAGAAATATATAGATGAGCTCCAGGCATCAATTCTTGGAGAAACGGTTAAGAAGACTTTTTCCATACGAAACCACCTCCGTTTATTATAAAATTTTGACATGGAATAAAAATGATAATAAGATAATTGAAAAGTTGAAGACCTTTATCAAGGTGTAGTTTTGAAGCTCGTTAACTGACAGTAAGTTTACTCCATCACGGATTGTAGGATATATTTAAGGTAGAGATTGTGGTATACTAATAACAACAAATCGTATTCATTAAGGATTTCTATTTTTGAATTCTGTCTTTGGATTCTGTCTTTGGATTCTGTCTTTGGATTCTATCTTTGTAATCTATCTTTGCATTCAGTCTTTACATTCAGTCTTTACATTCATCCCATTGCATTCAATCTATTGCCTTTCTTGGCACCATTTCATATTTTGCTTTCTTTCATTGTAGTATTTTCCATGAT
>CALHIC010000469.1 GCA_938030845.1 uncultured Oribacterium sp.
AAAATTACATTAAAGTTTCTATTTAAGCAAATATATGCTTAATTATTTTGACTCTGCCTCTTCTGCAGGTTTAGGTTCCTTCTTAGCAAGTGAAACTACTTGATAAACGAAGTCTGTAGTCCATTTACGACTAAATCCAAGACGCTGATTATATTGGCGAACTGACATAACAGCCTTAATAACACCTGGATCAGAGAAACTATTCTTATCGTATATGTCATTTACAGTCTTCTCCGTCATCGTATAGATAGCTTTCTTGAAAAAGCCAGGAACCCGCAACTTAAACTTCATCAAATTACCCACAAGCATCATCAAATCTTGTGAAAAGCCCTGGAACTGTATCATATAAGGCTGCACATCCTGCAACTTCCGACAGTTCTTACGTATGCTCTGATCTATTTCCTTAAAGAAATTATCGTCCATTCCGTAGATTTCTTTCATCATCTTCCGGCAATGATTCTTCTCTCCAAGTCCTAATTTGTTGTTCAATGTAGGCACATGAAGTGTCGCCTTGAACGTGCGCAAATCAGGTAACATGCCTAAATTGTTGATGCCAAGATTAGCTGCTAACGATGCTTCGAAATACACGCGTATCAGCGTCATGAAGTCTTCCATGCCGCCAACCTTAGCTTCAGTTTCCTTCTTTCCTAAGAGTTTAGAAAAAAATCCCATACTATCTATTCTGTCAATAATTTTAATGTAAGTTATAAAATGCTTTGCAAAGATACAATATTCCAAGCAATAAACCTAATTTTTCACACAAGAATATTTCTACACTAAACGCGACATATCTCTCTACAAAACAAAGAAAGAACGCCATTATACCTGCGCACGAATTATATGTTAACTTTTATCATCAATCTTTACAATTCAGATTACTTTACCTGTAAATTTGAAACAGAGCCCCTCCTCACTCCAAACACACCCCACTTTTTAGCAATTCACAACGCATTGACAATCAATTTATTACAAAAATCAATAAAAATCAGAATGTAAAATCACGCTAAAAAGCACTGTATTTTGCATTGAATTACCCTGTAAATCACATCATATCAGCGGATATTCTGACGCAAACAGCCACGCAGTTTGAGTCAAGTGACAGTGCATGATGACCGGAGTTGCATTACAAAAAGCCTGAAATTGGAAAACAAACTCTATTTTCCTGATTTTCTTTTCCTCTTTGGTCTCACTTCAAAGTGTTAAAAACAAGCAACAATATTTACAAAGAAGAAGAAACAACAGACAAGAACTTTCCACTTCATGAAAGGCTTGTAAAGAAACATGATAAAACGAAGACAGTGTACAGAGTTGCTGAAAAAGCACGAAACGCCAAGCCGATAGCGACAGAACAGCACAATTCATGGAGAATATGAAGCAAGTGAAACTCAATAGACATGAATTTCCATACAGAACAACCCCATTCAACAGAGAGAAGCATGCCTTATTGAATAAAAAACTGTTTCAAAGTTTCCGAATTGCATTATTTTTTGTTATCTTTGCACAATCGCATATAACAACAACAAACAAAAACGTATATTCTAATAAAATAAGTACACGATGAGCCTAAACCTTAGTAGGAACGAATTCGTGCGTCGGTTGGTTACATTCAACGATTTCATGATTATCAACATCATTCTCGTTTGTTTTATCCTGCTGCTTCCCAATGATGTCCCCGACTATTTCCATAGTGCGACAAAGATAACCGTGTTCACTGCCAATGCAGCTATGGGGGTTGCGCAATACTTCTTCAATACAATCGTGCACTATCGCAAGATTGAATTCGACAGGATTATACTCAGAGTGTCGCAATTAGTGACGACACATGTAATTCTCACTTACGCCTTTCTGAGTTTTCTCTGCCCACGCGAAAACTTCTTCCACATATCGGTACTCTATGCTTTCACGAGCTTTGCACTCATCATGCTCAGTCGTTTTGCCGAACGAGGAATACTGAATTATCTGCGACAGACTGGTCACAACTCACACAAAGTGCTGTTTGTGGGGCATGATCGCTCGCTTGCCGAGCTTTACAAGACAATGACAGGAGACCCTACCATGGGCTATTCTGTACGTGGATATTATGCCAACAAGGAGATTGAAAACTGTCCGAAATCCTTTCGATATTTAGGTTCACTTAAAGACTTCGGCACTAAGATGGAACAAGAAGACAGGGCATTTGCCGAGGAGATATTCTGCAGTCTGAGTCATGACTACAATGATTTCATTGCACAGATTATGAAATTCTGCGATGCCAATGTCATCCGCTTCTACTATCTCCCGCGTACATTTGGAACCTATCGGCTACGCCTGAAACCTGAATTCATGGGCGATACATTGCTATATACAAACCACATTGAGCCACTTGCAATCATGAGCAATCGGCTCATCAAACGGTCTTTCGACATCGTGGTATCAGCAATTGCATGCCTTTGCCTGCTCCCGCTCATCCCTATCATTGCCATCATTATCAAGCTCCAAAGTCCGGGGCCGACGTTCTTTGTGCAAGAACGCACAGGGTTTGAAGGGAAATCATTCAAATGTTACAAGTTTCGAAGTATGCATGTCAACAAGAATGCCGACACAGAACAAGCTACCAAGAACGATCCACGCAAGTTTGCTTTCGGCAATTTCATGCGGAAAACCAATATTGATGAACTGCCACAATTTTTCAATGTCCTACGGGGGGATATGTCCCTCATCGGTCCCAGACCGGAGAGAACCCAGTTTGTGGAGCAGTTTAAGGAACAGATTCCCCGTTATATGATTAAGCATCAGGTTCGACCGGGGATGACCGGCTGGGCGCAGGTGAACGGTTTTAGAGGAGATACTTCCATAGAGGGAAGAATTCGTTGTGACCTTTGGTATATTGAAAACTGGAGCCTTTCTTTGGATATTCGCATACTCTTTTTAACCCTATGGAAAGGATTTATTAACAAAAATGCCTATTAATTTTTTTGTGTTTTCATGGTATTATACCTTGATTCCTGTAAAATAAGCTTTGAAATTGATTTGGAGGAGTAGTGTGGCATTAGAACAGAATAAGGGGAGAAGACCTCATAGTCATAGTGGAAATCAAGAGAGCAATCATAGCTCTTCAGCGGAAGTAAAGAACCCGTCGGAAATAAAGAAGAGGGAGAGTGCTCCCCTTTCCGAGAAAGAGCAGGATTTAAAGGCACAGATTGCAAGAGGAAAGCGCTTGCAGGAAGACCGCCCTACAGGAAGAGAGCAGGGGAAGGAAGATCTGTCTTTTTTGGATAAGAAGTTATCCCAAGAAGGAAAGAGAGAGAAAAATGTAGACTTCTATACTCTTCCCAAAGAAAGAAACGAGGAGAAGCGCAAGAGCTCTTTGGATATTTTGCAGGTGAATTCTCCGGACCAGATCGAGGAAGAGCTGGAAGAGTACTATGATGAGAAAAATAAAAAGAAGAAATCTCTGTGGAAGAAGGTTCTTCTGATTTCCGTTATCGAAATTCTCACTTTGATTATGATTTTCTGTACCGGTTATGTGGTTCGCTACATGAATATCAAGCCGGATGTGCAGTTTAATACAAAGAACGTTAAGAATGACAATATCGATGTCAAAAAGCAGGAGCAGATGCAGGGCTACTGGACCATAGCCGTTTTCGGTGTTGATTCCCGTGACGGTGGAGTGGGTCGTGGAGCCAATGCGGATGTGCAGATTATTGTTTGTATTGACAGGGGCACGGGAGAGGTAAAGCTGGCTTCCGTATTCCGTGATACCTATTTGAATCTGGCGGCAGGCTCCCGTTTTGCCAAGATTAACGAGGCCTATGCGGACGGCGGTCCGGAACAGGCGGTTGCGGCCCTCAATAAAAATCTGGATTTGGATATTGAACACTATGCCACCTTTAACTGGAGAGCAGTAGCGGATGTGATTACCATGCTGGGGGGAGTGGATATTGACATTACCCAGAAGGAATTCCGTTACATGAATGCCTATATTCATGAGACCAGCATTGAGTCCAAGGTCAATGAGAAGAATCCTGCGGCGGAGTATATCAAGGGACCGGGAATGCAGCATTTGGACGGTGTACAGGCGGTAGCATATGCCAGACTTCGTTACATGGATGATGACTTTACCAGAACCAAGAGACAAAGAGAGGTCATCTCTCAGGTTCTTGCCAATGCCAAGAAGGCGGATTTAGCCACCTTGACCAATGTTATTGACACCGTTCTTCCTCAGATTGCCTTTAATGTGGATGTGGGAGATATTTTAGAGCTGGCTAAGGGTGTTAACCGATACAATATTGTAGGTTCCGAAGGCTTCCCCTATGATTTAACCACACAAATGATGGGAAAGAAGGGAGACTGTGTTATTCCTCAGTCCTTAGCTTCCAATGTAACCAAGCTTCATGCTTATCTCTTTAATGATACGAATTATAAGCCTTCCGCTGCAGTCTGGACCTATAGTGACAAGATTGCGGAGGATTCCGGAAGCTATAAGAACGGAAGAGGAGACAGCGACAGCAGCTCCAAAAAGAAGAAATCCTCAGAAGACAGAGAGGAAGAAGAGAATAGTAAAAAGAAGAAGAGTTCCACGGAAGAAAGCGGAAAGAAGAAATCTCAGTCCGAGGAAAGCTCCGAGTCCAAGAAATCCAAAACAGAGACGGACAGCAACGGAAAAACCGTAGAAAGTACAAAGAATTCCGAATCCAAGCAGGAAAGCAAAGAGAGCAAGAAGGGCGAAATTCAGTACACGGAAGAAAGTACTACGGGAGAAAACAAGAAAATCACGGAAGAAAGCAAGAAATCCAACGAAGAGACGAAGAAATCCGTGGAAGAAACAAAGAAAAAGGAAAATAATGCTGAACCGAGCATCGGCAATAATCCGCCTACTGCGGCAAGCTCCCAAAATTCCGGAGAGAATCCGGGACCGGGAGATATTGTAGATTAGCGTTTTGCAAAAAATGAATGAGGGAGAGCTATGGAACTGAAGGACTCAAAGGCCAAAAGGGACTTTTATACAATCGGGAATGGAATTTGTTTACTCTACCTTGTATTGATGCTTTTGGTTTTTCCCCTCTATTCCCGGGATAAATACTTTGATATTCTCCAGGCCCGTTTTGATTTTTTCTGGATTTGCAGCAGTGTTTTTTCCGTACTGCTCTTTGCCTTTGTGGCCTTGTATTCTTTGACCTTAAAGAAGGAAGAACGAAAAGAGATTCTTCCTTCTCTTTTTTGGAAGAAAGAAGGAGAAAAGAAGAGGGCCTTATTAGCATCGGATCTTCCGTTTTTTC
>CALHIC010000470.1 GCA_938030845.1 uncultured Oribacterium sp.
CCTCACTGGTGATAATGGTATCGAACTTCCGCTTCATCTCTTCTTCCACGATGGAAATGGCTTCCGGAGATACTCTATCCATCTTCGCCATAGCCATAACCGTAGGAATACGCTTTGCTTCCTGCAGGTTCTCCAAAATCTGGGCCGCCTGCTCCGACTCCATATAGGAAAGAATCAGGGCGATAACCTGAGGACGCTCGTTTTGAAGCAAGGATAACAGGGCCTTGGGATCTCCCTTTGCAAAGAAGTTAAAGGGCTTGGAAGCCAAGGTCTGGGAAACTCTGTCCAAAAGGGATTTGGCCGCGGATTCTCCGAAGGCCTTTTCCAAAACCGCCTTGGCATAGTCCATACCGCCGTCTGTCATCATCTTATGGGTAAGACAAAGACGATAGAACTGATCCAGGGTAGTCTCCACCATAGAGTTGGTGGTTTTTCCCATTTTCGCCACCTCAAAGGTTAACTCCTCGATATCATGCTCTCCCAAATACTTGTAGATCTGGGAGGCACGATCGGAACCAAGGGACACCACCACAAGGGCAGCTTTTTGTTTTCCTGTAAGCTTTGGGACAAAGTCCTGATTTTCATCAATGGGTTTAGCTTGTTTTTCTTGTTGATCTGTGCTGTTTTCTGCCAAGGTTTTGCTCCTCTTCTCTCATCCAGCTTTGAATAAGCTTTGCCACTACCTGCGGGTTCTGATCCGTAAATTCGCCGATGCTCTTCTTCAGCTTCATACCGTGGGCCATCTTGCCCTCAGCAGTCAGCTCATCTTCATCAACTTCCTCTACCGGCGTGATTTCATCCGTAGGCTGCTCTATACTGAGTGCTGCTGCATTTTCCATTTCTTCCTGTGCCAACTTCTTCAGCTTCTTCTTCTTTCTTCCGCGAAGAATCAAAATCAACAGAATCAAAATCAGTAAGAATGCGGATACCGCCGCTCCGATCAGTGCCCACAACGGGAACTGGTTCAGGAGAGTCTTAGGCTCTTCTGCCGGCTTCTTCTCCTCTGTAGTCTGTTGTACCGCGGTCTTATTCAGAGAACGAAGGATGGTAATCTTATCCGCCGCCTCATCCCGCTTGATTCCCGCAGCATCTGCCACCAGGTTAATCAAATCGCTTTCCGGAATACTGTTGTCATCCGTATTGATAACAATCGCTACGGAAGCATCCTCCAACACACCCGGAGCAATTTCCTTCTGCTCCTTTAACACATTATAAAGCCACTCTCTGGTAGCACTGGAGTTGGAATAATTATCCGTAGTCTGGGCTGTTCCGTTTTGGGTGGTGTATCTTGGGGTATCCGCATTGGCATCCGCCCCGGCCACACCGGCAGCGTTTTCACCGCTGTTTCCGGCATTTTCCCCGGCCACCTCTTCATTGCTCAGTAAGCCTCTTTTATCCGTGGCTTCTGTCTTCTCCGGTACGGTGTACTGGGTGTTCTCCTGAATCAGCTTCGCCATATTCAGGGTTCCCTTTACGGAAACCGCCAGGTTTTCTCCTCCGTAAATCTTTCCCAATACCCGTTTAATATTGTTGGCAATATTGTTCTCCACCGTAGTGGTCAGGTTTGCCATGCTGGTACCGGAACCGCTGGCACTGTCTCCCGCATCCGCAGCCACCTCTTCCATGGTACCTGCATCAAAAACGGAAACATTGGTAAAGTTCATTCCCTTTACCGACCTTGCAATAAGGTTTTTAATGGCTTCCGCATTCTTCTCGGAAAGACTCTGTCCCTCCTCCATGGTCACCACCACACTGGCGCTGGCCTGTACCGGATTCTCATCCTCAATGGCATAGGTTTGATCCGTTCCCTCGGCAATGGTCACCTTGGCATCCCGAACTCCATCAAAGAGGCGAATGGTCGCCCCCAAACGATCCTGTAAATCATACAGGGTATATTGTTTTTTATCGGACTCGGTGGTCATAAGACCGGAGTTTCCGATATACATGTCGTAAGCAAATCCCGACTTCGGGTAACCCTTGGACAAAAGCTGTGCTCTCAAGGTATCCACAGACTCGGAGGGTACCTTTAAGGCTCCGGACTTTCCGTCATAGAGATAGGGGACATTCTGTTCCTGCAAAAGAGAAACAATCTGCTGTGCCTCTCCCTGACTTAAGGAAGAGAACAGGGTCTGATATTCGGTTTTCTGCCCTCTTGCCAAGAGGAAGACGGCAACGGCAATAACCACTACGGTAATTCCCGCAATGATGCCTAATAATTTTTTTGATTTAGCGGACAGATTCTGCCACATTTCCTTGAGCTTTTGCACCTGCAAACTCTCCTATTCCTAATCCTTATAAACTGATTTTCATCAATTCATTATAGCCTTCCAACGCCTTATTTCTGAGTGATACCAATAAATCCAAACTGATTTGCGCCTTCGCCTCCGCAATGGGTAAGCTGTGGGCATCGGATAATTGTCCTGTAGCCAGGAGATACTGTTTGTTTTCCACATCCAGCTGGCTGGTCTTTACATTGTCAATGGCGGAACGAAACACGTCCTTAAAAAGTCTTGCGCCTTCTGTTCCTCCTGCCTGAGTTCCCTGGTCAATGCTCCCTACACTTCCAATCTTCCAAGATGATAAGGGACTGATGAAATCTGAAACGTTCATCCTTTTTCCTCCTAAATACAGTAAACGCGGATTCACTTCTTAGCTCTTCCCGAACCCTTACGGGAAATCTTATTTTCTCTCAAAAGGAAAAATAAGCACAAGAACTGAATTTACGATTTTTTTAATATTAAATCCATGGTACTATAACAAACTGTTTCCGTAATGACAAGTCTCTGTTTTTCCCTTTTTTTCCTGAAAATCCTCGCATTTTCTTATGAAAAGGAAGGAAAAACTTAATTTATAAAAAAGCTGCTTGCCCTTTACATTTTTACTCATGAAAATAGACAAATTCTCCCCCAATAAAGCAGGGAAAATTTGTCTATTCTTTTTTTGCCATTCTTTTTTCCATATGCACTCCTTTCCCAATAGAGCAAGGGAAAATAAGGCCTTTCCTCTTTTTCCCCTGTTCTTTCCGTCCGTTTCGTCCAAAGGCTATGCTTTTCCTTATTTTTCCAAAGCCTTAAAAACGCTCCTCTTCTTTTCCAAGAGGAAACTCCCCTTCTTTTCCAAGAGGAGTTTACCTGTTAAACCTGAATACGGGAAATCATTTCCTTCAGAGAAGCCGCATTCTCATTCAGATCCTGACTGGATGCGGAGCTTTCCTCGGAAGTGGCACTGTTTTGCTGTACCACCTTGGAAACCTCTTCCAGGCCCTTACTTACTTCAGAAATGGATTTTGCATCCGTTACCATGGAACCGGCAATTTCGCTCACCATTTCCTTACTCTTCTCAGAGCCGTCCATAACATCGCCCAGTGTCTTTGCGGCGTGATCCACGATATTTACACCCTTTTTCACCGCATTGATGGTGCTCTCAATCAGAACAGAGGTCTCTGCAGCCGCATCCGCGGACTTTCCTGCCAAGTTTCTGACCTCATCCGCTACCACGGCAAAGCCCTTACCGTAAACTCCGGCTCTTGCCGCCTCAATGGCTGCATTTAATGCCAGAATATTGGTCTGGAAAGCAATGTCATCAATAGCCTTGATGATACGCTCTACCTGATTGGACTTATCCTCGATTTCCTCCATAGCCAGGAGCATCTCGCCCATCTGCTGGTTTTCATCGGAAATCTTCTCGGAAACCTCTCCGAAATAGCTTTCTATATTGCCCGCCTTCTGTGCCTGGGCACTGATTCTTGTGGAAAGCGCATAAATGCTGGCACTTAACTCCTCCAAGGTGGAAGCCTGCTCTGTAGCCCCCTGAGAAAGGGCCACGGAACCGTTGGCAATCTGCTCGGAACCGGACTCTACATCCGCTGCCACCTGATTAATGGAGCCGAAAACATTCTTCAAGTTCTGGTTGATTTCCCGATAGGACTGCAAAATGCTGGCATAATCCGCCACATACATATTTTCATCCATGGACTGTACCGCAAAGTTTCCTTTGCTCATCTCGGATAAAACCGCACAAATGTCGGTAATAATCTTCTTCAATTCCCCGGACAGAGCAGAGAAGTCGTCCACCATCTCTCCCAGCTCGTCGCTGCCGATATACTTCTTATTGAAAGCAATATTTAAATGACCGCTGCGCATTCTTTTGATTGCCTTGGAAACCGTACCGATTCGTCCGGTAATATCTTTTTGCAGCTTCAGAAAGGCAAAGACACAAAGAAGAATTACGATGACAAAGACCACGCCCAAAAGCAAGCTTTCCCTAGACCGCATATCCTTGGCCTCCTGAATCTTCGCTTCAGAGTGCTCATCGGAAAGCTTTCCTACAGCGGAAAGTGCGGATACAAAGTTCTCAGAGGTTACTGCATTAAAGCCCTGTTGATAGGAAGCAATCGCTCCTGCCGTGTCCCCCTTATCCAAGAGATCCAGAAGAGCATAGCTATCCTTCTCCAAAGCATCCATTGCAGTGGAAAGGTTTGCTAATAAGGTCTTATCCTCCAGAGTATTTTCCAGTTTGGAAAGCTTATCCCGCATATCCTTAAAACGACTGTCAAAATCCTCTCTTTGTTCTTTTACCGGATTGTTGCTAGGATCATACATGGCCAAAAGTAAACGCTTATTGATACTCTGGATATCCTTTCGCATACTCATCTGCGACTTCATGTTGTCATACTCAATTTGCACAAAGTCATTTACCATCATGTCACTCATCTTCAAAAATGAGAATTGTGCCAAGCCGATTAAGAGTGTGACCATAATCGTCATGAGAACCAGTGTAAAAATAAACTTACTACGCAACTTCATATCCTTATAAGACATACTTCTTCTCCCTTACTTCTCTTCCTTGTCTTTCTCTCTTTCTTCCAAAAGAGTTTTGTGAATCAATGCGGCAATGCTGTCCTTATAAATCTTCCGGATGCTCACCAAAATATTTCCCTTTTGCTCCAGCTCAGAGGGTTTTAGGCTGACCATCAAAACCATGGTACCCCCTCCGGGATTCTTTGCCAGGAAAAAATCTTCCTTTGCAAATTCACTTTCCTTAATCCTTTTGTTCTTTTGCAAAAAGCGGAAAAAACGTTTGCTTTCTTCTTTGGAAAATACCTGCCCAGCAAATTCTTCCAAAATCTTCCCCTCCATAGAGAAGGAATAAGTTCCCTCTTTTTCATAGAGAATTTCCGCACCGCCTCTGCCGGGATTGGTCAAAAGCACCAGCTCATAGCCTCGGTACAAGTCCTTGACCCTTTCCATCATTTTCTTCTGCTTCAGCTTTAAGAAATTCCCCTGAAAAACCTGCAAATTCACAAGGTAGGCATTTCTCCCCGGAATATGGCTGATTTCCCTACCTCGAATAGCGAAAAAGGCATCGCCTCCCATGGTGTCCAATCCTGTTTCCAGGCCCTTTGACAGGTCATCCAGAAAATGCCGGATACTCCGATAAATCTCTTCTTCCCTGTTGTTGAGAATCTCCTGGGCTACACCGGAATTTAAACCTTCCATAGTGGACAATTCCCTTTCAAAGGGGGGATTCACATAGAGAAACTCCACACGATCTCCCATTCGCTCCACAATGGCTAAAGGAAATCCTTCTTCCTCCTCGCCATCCGTTTCCTTTCCGCTATGGAAGGAGCTCGTTCCCATAAGATTTACATTGCCAAGATCATCGTTGTACCTTCTCTTCCAGGCCGCCTCAAAGGGAAATCCCTTTTCCCTACATTGCATAATGCTTTCCAGATAGGGGGCGGGCTTTCCGATATAGTAGCCCTGCAACTTCTCACAGCCGATTTCCCTTAAGAATTCCAGCTGTTCCTCCGTTTCCACGCCCTCTGCCAGGGTGCGAATGCCGATCTTCTTTGCCATGTCCACGATGGAGCTGACAATTTTTTTGGACTTCTCATTGAATTCCCGGAGGAGCAGCATGTCGATTTTCAACAAGTCAAAATCGAAGTCCTTTAAAATATTCAAGGAGCTGTAGCCGGAGCCGAAATCATCCATCCAAACCTTATAGCCCGCCTCATGGAAGCGCTTAATCTGGCTGCTGATAAGAAGCTGACTTTTATTTAAAACCGACTCGGTAATTTCCAGCGTCAACATCTCTCTGGGTACCTGATACTTTGTCATCCGTTCTTCCAGTTCCCGGAAAACGTCGCAAAGCTCGAAGTCCATTCGAGAAAGATTCAAGGAAACGGGCACCAAGCTGCCCCCCTCTTCCTTGGTTTTCTGATAATCCTGACAGATTTTCTCCAGCACATACAGGTCCAGCCTATGAAT
>CALHIC010000471.1 GCA_938030845.1 uncultured Oribacterium sp.
CTTATGCTTAAAGCGATTCCAGAAGGAATGACTGTAATCCGCCTTTTCTCCTGTCTCCAAAATCAAAGGGAGGAAATGCTCCGCCTCCTGATTTCCTTCCTTGCTAAACTGTCCGATACAGGTGGAGCAATAGCTGATTAAAGGCTTCTCCCCTCCCTGGGTGCTTTTTGCCATTTCCTTGGAAAGCTCAGCCTCCTGCACGAAGGCACAGCCTCCCATGCCGCAGCATTGCAGGTTCTTCTTTTCAGAAATCTCTCCGGAAATAAAGTGGGACAGCCCCTCCATCCAAACTTTGTCCTCCCGATCCGGACAGGGATAGAAGCAGCTATACGCTCCCTCCACCTTCTTTCCCACACCCAGTTCCTTCAGCTTCTCGTAAACCGTGGTGATTTTTACATTCAATTTATTGCCGAAATGATAATAGCAGTTGGGGCAGGCCAGCACAATCTCCTCAATGCCGAATTCCTGAAAGCGTTGATTCAGTCTCCGGATAATGGCATTGTCCTCCGCTTCCAAGCCAAGCTCCAGCACCGGCTTTCCGCAGCAATCATAGAAGGGTGGAATCCCTGCCTTTGCAAAGATTGATAATAGCTTCTCTAAGGTCTTGGGATAATAGGCAGGAAAATTACAGCCCGGAAAAAACACGGTCTTAGCGCCCTTTGCTTTCCTATGATTCTTAAAGAGATAATTTTTCTTCTCCAGCAAAATCCCGCTGTAACCCCTTTGCTTTAAGCCATATTTTCCTTCCTTTACCTGCTCCTTTCGGAAATCCAGGATAATCTCCCTTCCGTCAATGCCCTTGGGGCAGACTCTGGTACATTCTCCGCAAAGATAACAATGGTAAGCCAGTTCCTTTAGCTTCTCCGTATCTCCGATACAAATATCATACTTTGTTAAAAACTTACATTTTCTTTTGCAGGCATTGCAGTGAATACACTCCTCCACCCGCTTATGAATCTCCCGTTTTTTCTTTTCCGCCATAAACTCCCCTGAAATATACTCTAGTTAAATTGTGCTCAAACTTAGTTTCTCATTCATTGCCAAAGCTTCGGAGAACGCTTGGGAAAGTCCTGAAATTTCCTAAGCCTTCTCTTCTTTCTCCATAGCCTTCTCTCTTTTTTTGAAAAAATACAGCATTCCCATCAAAAGACAAAACAAAACTCCTGCAGTCAAGAAATAAATCCAAGGATTTTTCTTTTCCTGCAAGCCGGCAAAGGCAATGGTATACATGGCTGTTCCCGGAATCATAAAGAGAAAGCTGCACACAAAGTAGAGGGAAAAGGAAATGTCTGTAATCCCGTAGGCATAGTTTTGCAAATTAAAGGGAAAGACCGGAATGGTTCTTGTGATAAATAAAAGCAGGAGAAGATTCTTCTTTTCCTTTCCCATGAAATACTTGGCAATATAGGGATTTTGCATAAGCTTCGGCTTAATGCTGTCCTGCAAGAAATATCTTCCCATAAGGAAGGAAATACCTGCGGAAATACTGGCAGCCAATGTACAAAGCACCGTTCCCCAGAAGGCATGGAAAACCATACCAGCCAGAAGGGCATAGCTGATACCGGGAAGGGCCAAAAAGGCTCCCGCCAAGGCACAGAGCAAAACATAAATCAAGGCCGCAAGGAGGAAGTTCTCCTCCACCAGGCTTTGTAAATACCGAAGCAGCTCTCCCTGAAAAATATCCTTTACCGGCACCTTCCAAAGAAGGACAAAAAGGAGGATAAGAAAAATCAAAAAGGCCGCTAATTTTTTCTGAGCCATAGTGTCCTCCCCAGAAATGCTCCATAGCATAAAACGACCATAGCATTTTGTAAAAGTAGAAGCAATATACTTAGCTCATATTCCCGCATTTTCAAAGTCATGGCGATAAAGAAATAAGCATAGGAAAAAAGGAGGGAGCAAACGCCGTAGAGCAACAAGAGCTTGGAAGAAAACTTAGATGAAAGCTTGGGAAAGTCTTCCTTTTTGTCTATTTCTCCAAATGCTTTCTTTGTAAAGCTAAGAAATAAAAGGCTTAGAACAATCATTCCCAACAGCACCTTCCATTGGTGCAAGAAAAGGGGACCGATTTGAGGTCCCCTCCATTTGCTTCGTAAATATACCATGTGCCTGGCCATGCCCATCTTATGCTCTGTAAAGTAATGGATAATATACAGCCCCACAAGGGATAAGATACTGATGAGGCCGGATAAAACCGTAATTCCCTGAAGCAATATTTTTTTCATTATTTCTTTGCCTTATCTGTGCTTAAGTCTTTTACCAAAACTTCCTTATAGTCGCTGCTTCCCGGCTCGCCCAGCTGAACCTTGTTCTCGCCGTCCATCTGCCATACATACCAACCGCCGTCATAAAGGTAAGCGTTCTTATAACCATTTTCATGGGCAATCAGGAAGGGAACGGATGCTCTCCAACCGGTTCCGCAGTAGAAGGCTACATCATTTTTCTCTAAGGAAACACCGCTTTCTCCTAAATAGGACTCCAGCTTCTCCAAGGAAACAATGCTACCGTCCGGATTGTTGTAGGAACCGTCATCCGTATCATGTCCCCAAACTGCGCCTAAGGGCTCTCCTGCACGGTCAATATAGGAATAGCCGGAGGTCTTTCCTAAGAACTCATCCTTGGAACGGATACTTACCAGCTTGAACTTGGGGTCATCCTTCTGCTTTTCCTTCACTTCATCGATGCTTAAAATATATTCCGGATGAGCAGGAATCTTTACGCCGAAATCCTTATCGGTAGCTACCGGCTGGTTAACCTTCGTTTCCGTCTCATATCCCGCCTTGGTCCAGGCATCAATTCCGCCGCTTAAGTTCTTTACATCTTCAACACCGGCCCAAAGAAGAACTGTAGCCAGGCGATCATCTGCTGCATTTTCAGGGCTGTTTCCGTAAGTTACCACCTTGGTATCCTTGGTGATGCCGTAGGACTTTAAGAGCTTTCCGATTTCTTCCGGAGTACGGAAATTCCAGGTCTCATCTTCTTCGATATCATCGGTATTGACATGGAAGGCTCCGGGAATATGGGCCTTGTTATAAGCCTCATCCTGCTCTACCTTTCCCCAGGCAGCTTCCAAAACCACTACATCCTTTCCGGAATCCATTAATTCTTTCACATACTCAGGACCAACATAAACGGTTTCGGTCTTTACATCCGCTAAATCCTTAGCCTCTTCCTTTTTATCCTCCGCCTTCTCGGAAGCAGCCTCAGTAGCTTTTTCACTCTGCTTCTCGCTTTCCTTTACACTCTCCTGTGCTGTGCTTGCCTTAGTGTCCGCCGCTTTGTTTCCGCAAGCTGCCAATACGGACAACATAGAACCGCAAAGTACCAATTTCATAAGATTTTTTTTCATTTGTTCTACTCCCTCAAGTCTACTAAATAGCAACTATTGCAGTATAACATTTCTATAAATAAGTACAAGGAGGGGAACATTTTAATATCTTATAAATAAAATGGATTTATCAGCTTTAATAATATATGTACTTTAGCAAGAATATATCGACTTTCGTAATGCTCTATTGGCTTGAATGAAATAGCACAGTTTTCCTCAAATTCTTTTGCTCTAAAAGTCCATGCTTTGTTCTATGAGACAAAAAATACCGCTTCCACAGAGGCTACTTCCCACGTGGAAACGGTATCTATTTCACCGGCGATAAGCCGATATTATTAATCTAACTTAGCCTTAGCTGCATCGCAAAGTGCCTTGAATCCATCCGGATCTGCAATAGCTACTTCGGATAACATCTTTCTGTTCATGTCGATGCCTGCGGACTTTAATCCAAACATCAGCTTGGAGTAAGAAAGACCGTTTAATCTTGCAGCTGCATTGATTCTGGCAATCCAGAGCTGTCTGAACTGTCTCTTTCTCTCCTTACGTCCCTTGTAGGACTCGGTAAGAGCACGCATAACGCTCTGCTTAGCTACTCTGTACTGCTTGGATCTGGCGCCTCTATATCCCTTAGCTAACTTTAAAACTCTATTGTGTTTCTTCTTTGCGTTCACTCCGCCTTTAATTCTCATCTTATCCTCCTATCATTCCCTTAGCCTATTACAGATAAGGAAGAATCTTCTTCATTACCTTCTCGTTAGTGTGGTCAACCACAGTGTCTTTTCTCAGAGTTCTCTTTCTCTTTGTGGTCTTCTTGGTAAGGATGTGAGATTTGTTTGCTTTGTTTCTAACTAACTTTCCTGTACCTGTGAGCTTGAAACGCTTTGCTGCTGCTCTCTTCGTTTTTAGCTTTAACTTTGCCATATTTGCCTCCTGTGAATTTACTTTTTCGGGCTTAAAACCACTGCCATATTTCTACCTTCAACCTTTGCCGCCTTATCCAGTACGGCAATGTCGGAAAGCTTCTCTCCGAACTCGTCCAGAATATACTTGGACTGATTCATACGAGACATTTCTCTTCCTCTGAAACGTAAAGCAATCTTTACCTTGTTTCCCTTCTCCAAGAACTTTCTCGCTGCGGAAAGCTTCGTATTCAAATCATTGGTATCAATGTTTGGTGTCATACGAATTTCTTTCAGCTCTGTTGTGTGCTGGTTCTTTCTGGCTTCTTTTTCTTTACGCAACAGTTCATAACGATATTTTCCGTAATCCGCAATACGAACTACAGGTGGCTGAGCAGTCGCCGCAATCTTAATCAGATCCAACTCCGCTTCTCTTGCCTTTTGTTGAGCATCCTGAATGGACATAACCCCCAGCTGCTCCCCTTCTGCTCCGATGACTCTTACTTCTTTGTCCCGAATCTGCTCGTTAATTTCCAGTTCCGCATTTTTTTTAATGGCCATAAGCTCCTCTCTGCACAAACCCAAGGTATCCCTTACTTCTCCGGAGATACTTGTTAAAAATAAAAATATGGTGGATTGTAAGCCAATCCACCATTGAAAATACACAAAGGTAATAATCAATATTAACCCGGGTCAGTGAGCTGCCAAGGTGAGGTGGATACCTACTTTCCTGTCATAAGACTAGAGAATCTTAACACTCTAGTCTTCCTTTGTCAACAAAATCTTCTCAATTAAATCCAAACATTCTTCTCTTCCCGCCTTGGAAGTTGCGGAGAAGGGAATCATCACACATTCCGGACTGGCGGACAGGGCCTTTCGAATGTCCTTTACCGCCTGCTGTTGCTGGGAACGCTTCAGCTTATCCATCTTGGTGATAATCACAATAGGCTCATATCCTGTTGCGGAGCAGATCCATTGGAACATCTGTAAATCCTTCTCACCGGGAATTCTTCTACAGTCCAGAAGAAGCACCACCTCTTCGATATCCTCTCCCTGCTCCAGATAGCGCCGAATCATGCGATCCCATTTTTCCTGCTCCACAGGGCCTGTGGCCGCATAACCGTAGCCGGGAAGGTCCACCAGATAAAAGCTGTCATTGACAGAGTAGAAATTGATGGTTCTGGTCTTTCCCGGTGTAGAGGAGGTTCTGGCAAAGGACTTTCTTTGCAATAAGGTATTGATAAAGGAGGACTTTCCCACATTGGAACGGCCTGCTAAAACAAATTCCGGCTTTCCCGTCTTTGGTAACGTAGACTTTACACCGCAAACGTAGGGAAGGTCCACAGAACGAATGACCATATTATCCTCTTTTCTTAACCCGTTTTCTTTCTTTTACATTGTCTTCTTTATTCTGCTGAAATTCCAGCCAACGTTCCTGTCTCTTCTCAGGATTTCTTTCCACTCTGGGCTTGGCCTGATTCTCTACCACATCCTTGGTAATCTCTACTTCAGCAATGTCCTCATCGGAAGGAATTTCATACATAATTTCCGTCATCATCCCTTCCATAATGGAACGAAGTCCTCTGGCTCCGGTCTTTCTCTGTACCGCCTTCTCCGCGATGGCGGTTACCGCATCATCCGTGAAGGAAAGACCTACGCCGTCCATCTCGAAGAGCTTCTGATATTGCTTTACCAAAGCATTCTTCGGTGTGGTCAGGATACGCTTTAAGCTGTCCACATCGTGGCTGCTTAATTCCACATCCACCGGCACTCTACCGATAAACTCGGGAATAAGACCGAACTTGGTTAAGTCCTCAGGTTGTACCTGCTTCAGAACGTCATCATAGTTATCCTTATTCTTCTCTACGATTTCTGCTCCGAAACCGATGGAGCCGGAGGCGATTCTCTTCTCAATGATGTGCTCCAGGCCGTCAAATGCACCACCGCAGATAAAGAGAATATTGGTGGTATCAATCTGAATCAGCTCCTGTTGAGGATGCTTTCTTCCTCCCTGAGGAGGAACGGAAGCAACGGTTCCTT
>CALHIC010000472.1 GCA_938030845.1 uncultured Oribacterium sp.
TCTGCTACTATGGGAAAAAGGAGGGAGTGGCAGAACGGATTCAGGAAGCAAGAAAACTCTGTCCGGAAAAGCAGTTTCAAGAAGATTTTGAGTATTTGGAGGGGCTTTTGGAAGAAGGAAAGGAAAATCTGCAGGAAGACACCAAAAGTGATATATAGGGTAGGGGAAAAGGAGGTGCAAAAAGCAGCATGATACAGTTTATACAAGAGGAAATTTTGAGAATGGACTGGCTAAGTCGACTGTTTCGGGAGGCTTTGGAACGCATGGGGATTGCTACGGATAGTCGCATCGGAGGAAGTCTCCATTTCTTTCTCTATGATTGTGTGAAAATCACGGTGTATCTTTGCGTCTTGATATTTGTCATTTCCTATGTGCAGAGCTTCTTTCCGCCGGAAAGGACAAAGCGGATTATGGGGCGTTTTCACGGCATCTATGCCAATATCATAGCGGCTCTTTTGGGAACGATTACTCCTTTTTGTTCTTGCTCCTCCATTCCGATTTTTATGGGGTTTACGGCAGCCGGCATTCCTCTTGGAGTATCCTTTTCCTTTTTGATTTCCTCTCCCATGGTAGATTTGGGAAGTCTTGTGTTACTCACCGGTATTTTCGGTCTAAGGATTGCCTCTATCTATGTGATATTGGGACTCTTGCTGGCGGTTCTAGGCGGCTTAGTGATAGAGCATTTGTCCCTGGAAAATGAGATAGAACCCATTCTTTTGCAGCTGAAACCCGTGGAACAGGCGCTCCCTACCTTATCACGGAAAGAGCGTCTTTCTTATGCTGCCGAGCAGGTGAAAACGACCTTTCGAAAGGTTTTCCCCTATATCCTTTTAGGGGTAGGCATCGGCTCTTTGATTCACAACTGGATTCCGGAGAACTGGATTATTTCTTTACTTGGAAAAGGAAATCCTGCCGGCGTGATTCTTGCAAGCTTGGTGGGAATCCCCATGTATGCGGATATTTTTGGAACGATACCGATTGCGGAATCCCTTCTTTTAAAGGGGGCAGAGCTGGGAACGGTGCTTGCCTTTATGATGGGGGTTACTACCCTTTCTCTTCCCTCAATGATTATGCTTAGGAAAGTCATTAAGCCGAAGCTCTTGGGGACTTTTATAGGAATATGCATCCTCGGCATTATCCTGATCGGATATATTTTTAATGCCTTACAGGCGGTGCTTCTGTTATGATTTACAAGGAACATGCTTTCCTTTTGACTAAGCGGTATTGCCGGAGTACACGCTATTTTGTGCTACCTTTTACTATCTTGTACTACATTGTTCTCATTAGGAGATAATTTATGGAAAAGAAAAAATTATATGTCTTAACAGGTTTTTTGGGAGCCGGAAAAACCAGTCTTTTGCTACATATACTGGAAGAATTCTCCGATAAAAAGCTTGCCGTCATTCAAAACGAATTTGGAAAAACCGGAATTGACGGCAGTATTCTGGAAAAGAAGGAACTGACCATCAAGGAAATCAATAGAGGATCCATTTTCTGCTCCTGCCTGCAACTTTCCTTTGTGGAGGCATTGGCAGAGATGAGCAAGGGAGATATGGAATACCTTTTTGTGGAAAGCTCCGGTCTTGCCGATCCTTCGAATATTCGGGACATTTTAAAGAGCGTAGAAGTTCTGGCCGGGGACGTCTATGATTTTCAGGGCGTAATCTGCCTGATTGACGGCGTGCATTTTCCAAAGCAGGTAAAGGATACGGAAACGATAGATCGGCAGTTAAAGCATTGTGATGTAGCCATCGTGAACAAGATGGATTTGATTTCCGAGGAACAATATAAGGAAGTACTTTCTTTGATTCGGGAAGTGAATCCCCATTGCCTGATTTTACAATGTGAAAATGGAAGAGCAGATCTTAGTTTTATTCGAGAGGGCTTTGAAAAGGGAAGCTGGGTAGATTCGGAAGAAAGCTTAAATACGGTGGACAATAAGCCGAAAACCATTTCTCTGGTCTGTACGGAAAATGTTTCCAAAGAGCGTTTTCATCAATTTTTGCAGGAAGTTTTGCCGGACTGTTATCGGATTAAAGGCTTTTTCCTTTTGGACCATCACTGGATGCAGGTGGATGTGGTGGAAGAACTAATCGACTATAAGCCCTGCCCTGAGAAGGCGGTTTCCGAGCTGGTATTCTTGTCCAAGGTGGGACCGAAGGTGATTCGGAGCATTGATGAAGCTTGGAAAAAATATATGGACTCTCCCATGAAATTAAAGAATTAGGCGAGCGGGAATCAGGGAAAAAATAGAAAAAAGCAGGAAAGAAACGTAGAGAAGAAACATAAAGAAGAAATACAAAGAATAAACACAAAGAATAAACACAATAAGGCACTTGTTAAAGCATAGAAGCTTGAAAAGTAAAAAAACAGAAAAGGAATTCAGCGAGGAATGAATATGGAAATTAAGGTAATCGGTGCAGGATGTAAGGAATGTGATACATTATATCAAAATGTAAAAGATGCGGTAAAGGAGCTGGGGAAGGAGGCCAAAATCGAGAAGGTAGAGGAGCTGATCGAGATTGTAAAGCTTGGGGTACTCAATGCGCCATCCCTCATGATTGACGGGAAACTTATCGTAAGCGGACGGGTTCCCGGAGTCGGAGAATTGAAAAAGCTTTTGACTTAAAGGAAGGAGAAGCATGATGCAAAAGGTAAAAACAGTGGCAATTGTCAGTCTTTCCAGCGGTGTTTTGGGAGAAGATTTTGTGCAGCATGAAGTAAAAATAGGATTGGAACGCCTGCGCCGTTTTGGGCTGGAAGTGAAATTCATGGAAAATGCCTTGAAAGGCTTAGACTATCTGAAAGAGCATCCGGAAAAGAGGGCAGAGGATCTCTTACAGGCTTTTTCCGACGATTCGATAGATATGATTTTATGTGCCATAGGGGGAGAGGATACTTATCGCCTGCTTCCCTATCTTTTTGAAGAGGGACAATTGGAAAAGGTCGTAAAGCAAAAGATTTTCCTTGGCTTTTCCGATACCACGATGAATCACTTGATGCTTCATAAATTGGGGATTAAGAGCTTTTACGGACAGGCTTTTCTACCGGATATTTGTGAGTTAGATGAGGAAATGCTGCCCTACAGCGAAAAATACTTTTTGGAATTGATTCAAAGCGGAAGCATTCGTTGTGTTGAGCCGAGTCCGATTTGGTATGAGGAGCGGACAGATTTTGGACCGAAAGCAATAGGAACAAAACGAGTTAGCCATGAGAATGAAGGCTTTTTGCTCTTACAGGGCAGTCCTGTTTTTCAAGGAGAAATCTTAGGGGGCTGTATAGATACCCTCTATGATATCTTTGACACAACGAGGCACGAGGATTCTGTCAGCTTATGCAAAAAGTATGTACTATTTCCGGATTTGGAAGACTGGAAAGGGAAGATTCTTTTGCTGGAAAGCAGTGAGAATCAGCCAAATCCGGAGAAGTATCGGAAAATGCTCAAAGCTTTAAAGCAAAGCGGTATTTT
>CALHIC010000473.1 GCA_938030845.1 uncultured Oribacterium sp.
ACAATGTTAATGCCTAAGGCTTCCTGACAATCCGCAGTGCCCGACTTGGAGGAAGCTGCCCGGTTTCCATGCTTTGCCACCTTTACCCCTAAAGAAGCTACCACCAAGGCGGAGGTGGTGGAAATGTTATAGCTGTTGCTGTGGTCTCCACCGGTTCCTACGATTTCCAAAACCTCCATGCCCTCATGCTTTACCTCTGTGGCGTGCTCCCGCATCGCCTTGGCAAATGCAGTAATCTCCGTGATGTTTTCTTCCTCCCGCTTTCTGCAGGCCAGAGCCGTAAGAAAGGCGGTATTTTGCACCGGAGAGCTTTTCCCGTCCAGAATTTCATTCATGCTTTCGTAGCTTTCCTGAAAGCTTAAATCCTCTCCCAACACCAGTTTTTTGATACATTCTTGCAGCATACTCGCTCCTTTCTTTCCCTTACCCTCTGCTTTTCTTATTTCAATAGGCTCCGTAGTTCCTGAAGCTTTTCCTTCTTGCTCTCTGCCCGCATCAGGCTTTCTCCGATTAGCACCGCATTCACCCCGGCTTCCTCTAAAAGCCTTAGCTCTTCCGGCCTGGACATTCCACTTTCCGCCACGAAGAGCTGCCCCTTTGGCACCAAATTTCTTAGGGATAGGCTGTTTTCCATGTTTACGGAAAAGGTCTTTAGGTTTCTGTTGTTTACCCCGATAATCTCCGCTCCCACAGAAAGGGCACAGCGAATTTCCTCCTCATCATGGCATTCCACCAAGGCATCCAGTCCCAGCTTTCCTGCTATGCTTAGAAATTCCTTCAGTTCCCTTTCTCCGAGAAGAGAAACAATCAGGAGAATAGCTTTCGCTCCTAAAAGCTTGGCCTGATAGATTTGATAGGGGTCAATCAGAAAGTCCTTCCGAAGCACCGGCACCGAAACCGCCTCTGCGATTTCTTTTAAATATTGATCCTTCCCCAGAAAATACTTAGGCTCCGTCAAGCAGGAAATGGCGTCAATGCCGGCAGCTTCATAGTCCTTTGCAATCTGTAAATAGGGAAAATCCACTGCGATAATGCCTTTGGAGGGGGAAGCCTTCTTCACCTCTCCGATGATGGACAAGCCCTCCTTGGCTAAGGCCTGGTAAAAACTTTTCCTTCCGCTTTCCGAAGATTTTAGGCTAGATGCATCATTCTCCTGAGCTTCGTTCTTTAAAGCAGCTTTCCCTAAGGCTTCCCGCTCCTCCAAAAGCCTTTCCAGCTCCAAAAGAGAAAGCAGCTTTTTCTCCTCTTCCACAGCCTTTCGTCTTTCCCTTGCGATTTCCTCTAAAATGCTCATTTTCTTCTACCCTTATGCTTCCTTACAAATCCTTGCAAAGTTTTCCAAAATCTTCGCTCCGTCCTTGGTCATGATACTTTCCGGGTGGAACTGTACGCCGTAAACCTTCCGCCCACTGTCTTCCACCGCCATCACTTCCTCCTGCTTGGTTTTCCCGGTAATCCGAAGCTCTGTACCCTCCAGACTTTCCTCCTCGGCAATGAGGCTATGGTAGCGAGCCACCTTCATTTTCCGACCAAGACCTTTAAAAAGCTCCGAATCTTCCACAAGTTCCACCTCGGACTGTCTGCCGTGCATGGGTTTTATGGCGTGGCTTACGGTACCCCCATAGACCTGACAGATAGCCTGTTCTCCAAGACAAACTCCAAGGATAGGGATTTTCCCCCGAAGAGAACGAATCACCTGGGGGCAAATGCCGGAATTTTCCGGTCTGCCCGGTCCGGGAGAAAGGACAATTCCTGCCGGATTCATGGCCTCGATTTCTTCCACCGTTTTCCCGTCGTTTCGAATCACTTCCACCGTCTCGTATTGGGACAGTATCTGATATAGGTTAAAGGTAAAGCTGTCGTAGTTATCAATTAAAAGAATCATTCTTCCTCCTCCCCTCTTCGAATGGCTTCCACCATGGCTCTTGCCTTATTCTGGCACTCCTCAAATTCCTTTTCCTCGGAGGAGTCCACCACGATGCCTGCTCCGGAGCGAATCCCCACCTTTCCGTTTTTCTTATAGGCAAAGCGGATTGCAATACAGAGGTCCAGATTTCCGTTAAAATCAATGTATCCGATTCCTCCCCCATAGATGCCCCGGCGATTTTGCTCTATATCGTCAATCAGCTCCATGGCCCGAATCTTCGGTGCTCCGCTTAGGGTTCCTGCGGGAAGCACGGCGGAAACGCAGTCCAGCGCATCATAGCCTTCCTTAAGCTCTCCCATTACGGTGGAGCCGATATGCATCACATGGGAATAGCGCTGAATTTCATGGTACTTTTCCACCTTCACGGTGCCTACCTTGGCGATTTTTCCGATGTCGTTTCTGCCTAAATCCACCAGCATATCGTGCTCGGAAACTTCCTTTTCATCCTGTAAAAGCTCCATGGCGATGCGCTTATCCTCTTCCTCTGTTGCGCCCCTCTTTCTGGTGCCGGCCAGAGGGAAGGTCTGCAAAATGCCGTCCTCAAGCTTCACCAGAGTTTCCGGACTGGCTCCTGCCAGCTCCAAGTCCTTACTGGAAAAGTAGAAAAGGTAGGGGGAAGGATTTAAGCAGCGAAGGTGTCTATAGCTTTCCAGAAGGCTTCCCTCATAATCCGCTTCCAGCCTATTGGAAAGTACGATTTGGAAAATGTCTCCATCCTTCAAATGTCTCTTGGCCTTCTTCACCATTTGCATATATTCTTCCTTGCTGTGGAGGAGGCGGAAGTCGCTTAGGCATCTGCCCGGCTCTTCCTTCTTCTGCTCTCCGCTCTTTAAGAGCCTATGCATATTTTCCAGCTCCAGGACTGCTCTCTTATAGCCCGCCTCACCCTCGGAAAGGGACATATTCACAATCAGGAAAATCTTTTGCAGGAAGTGGTCAAAACAGATTATCTTGTCAAAGAGCATCAGATCCAAATCCTGGAAGTCCTCCTCATCCTTTCCGGAAAAATGAAGGCTGTTCTCCTCATACTGAATAAAGTCATAAGCGAAGTATCCAACCAGTCCTCCGGTAAAGGAAGGGGCCCCGGGTACCTTGGGAGCCTTGTGCTCTTGAAGGATTTGCCGGATTAGAGCCTTAGGGTCCTTGGTGGGAAGCTTTAAGCCGGAGCTTTCTACGATTCCGTTTTTGCAGGAAATGCTTTGCTTCGGATCATAGCCCAGAAAGGTATATCTTCCCCATTTTTCTCTATCCTCCATGGACTCCAGTAAAAAGACATTTTGCGAAATATTTTTCAAAATGGATAATGCGGTGATTGGGGTAATGAAGTCCGAAAAAATCTCCTTCATGACGGGGAGCAGACGAAGGCTTTCATCCTTCCGGTAGGCTTCCATTTCCACAAGACTTGGTCTAATCATCATTTTCTTCCTTTCTCTATGCCCTGCATGGGATTGGCTTCTTCCTTTTAGAAAAAACGCTTTGACATACTTTTGGCTTTTGCTTAAAAACTGTCTTTAGCATCTCTAAAATCATTTTTGGAAATAAA
>CALHIC010000474.1 GCA_938030845.1 uncultured Oribacterium sp.
GGAGCGGAGAGACCATTCATTTCCCTCTGATAGGGCTCTGTTCTTAACTGGAACTTCTCCAGCAATTCATTCAAGCGGTCAGCCTGTCCGGAAAGCTCCTGAGAAGCTGCTGCAGATTCTTCTGCGGTTGCGGTATTACTCTGCACAACGGAGGAAATCTGATCCAGACCTGTAGTAAGCTGCTTGATTCCCTCTGCCTCTTCCTCGGATGCGGAAGAAATGGAGGTGATAATACCGTTGATCTTCTCGGTTTTCTGGGATACTACAGAAAGAGATTCTGCAGTTTCTTCTGTGATTCTTGCTCCCTTATTTACCGCCTCAATGGTTTCCTCGATTAAGCTGGAAGTGTTCTGGGCTGCCTTTGCAGACTTCTGAGCAAGGTTTCCTACCTCATCCGCTACAACCGCAAAGCCCTTTCCTGCCGCTCCCGCTCTTGCCGCCTCAATAGCCGCATTTAAGGAAAGAATATTGGTCTGGAAAGCAATATCGTCAATGGTCTTAATAATCTTGCTGATTTCCTGAGACTTCTCGGTGATGTCCTGCATTGCTCTGGACATCTCGTTCATCTTCTGGTTACTGGTTCCTACCGCACTGCCGGTTTCCTTGGAAAGTCCGGAAGCATGCTGAGACATTTCCGCTGTTTCCTTAATCTTTACGGAGATATCATTCATGGTAGCGCTGAGCTCTTCGATGGAAGAAGCCTGCTCCGTTGCTCCCTGAGACAGGGACTGGGCGGATCCGCTAACCTGCATAGCGGAAGAGTTTACCATATGAGAGCTGTTCTGAATTTCTCCCATGGTGACATTTAAATCATCTAAAATATCGTAAAGGCTGTTCAGCAGAGGCTCATATTCGCCGTTGTAAAGCTGGGTATTCCAGAACTCGAAGGAGAAATTTCCCTTGGCAATCTGTTCCAGCTTTCCTGCCAAATCCTGAATAATGCTTCGGATTCGCTCCACAACCTTTTCCATGCTCTTGGCAATCTGCCCGATTTCATCCTGATAAGGATAGTTGATTTCCTTGGAGAAATCTCCCTCTGCCACGGATTCTCCCACATCGGCAATCTTCTTTAATGGATTCAAAGACTTCTTGATGAAGAAATAGCTGAATCCTACCAAGAGAGCAATTCCCAGAACGGAAAGGGGAACCGCCAGCATAATCATATTACTGATTGCCTTGGTATATTCCTTTTCGGAAACCTCGATGGCTACCCACCAGGTTACGCCCTCTATCTTTAAGGGGCGGGCGTTAAACTGCACCAAATCTCCCTTTTCATTTTCAATGTGTGTATTGAAAGGTTCTCCCTGATCCAGATAGGATTGAAGCTTTTCCATGCTGTCTGCCGGAAGAATATCGCTTAATTTCTTACCCTTGGCCTCTTCGTTCATACTGAACATAATGTGACCGTTGGTATCAAAAACATTACTGTATAAGCTCTCGAATCGCTCATCCTTCTGTTCAATGATTTCAAAGGAACTCATATCCATATCGATAATAACGATTCCCTTAAACTCATCCTTATACATAATCGGCTCAATCACAGATACTACCCATCCACCGGCTGCACTCTCATCTTCATAGGCATTGGTCAGGTTCAATCCCTTATTCTCCTTTGCCTTTAAATAGTAGTCCTTCTGAGAATACATGCTATAGGGGTATACCATCAGCTTTCTCTTCTCCGCATCGGTTCTGCTCATGTAGGGGGCGTAGTTTTCGATGCCCTGATAAAAAGCATTCGGCTCCAGAAAAACACCGATTCCCACATAAGTATCATTATTGCTTAAAGAAGAATAAATAGAGTCCAAAAGGGTGGTCTCCGCATTATAGCGGCTGGCGGGAATCGCCGCATCCACAATACGGGAGCGGAACATGGTTCCTGCCATATTGGTGGGCTCTAAGATATTGTGCTGATCATCCTCAATGGTCCAAAGATTGGAGGGAACCCCTCCCGCCATATCATTTTGATCATAGATACTAATCAAGCTCTCTTTAATGGTATTCGCTGTCACCTCGGCCTGGGTAACCACGTTATCCAGATCCGCAATTCCTAAACGAATTTTATCATCCATATTTCCACGTAAGGCGCCATAAATTGCGGTTCTTCCCATGGAAATAATAGCAATACTTAAGCCTGCCATTAAAATTATGCTAAGAAGTCCTATTGCCACAGACATTCTTGTACTGAGCTTCATCTTTTTCCAAAAGGATGTCCCAGTGGTATTGCTTCTTTTTTTCATTTTGTGTTTTTCCTCCTTGAAAAATACTACTTCCTGCTTTCTTCTCTAATTCATCGTCCGACTTAGCCCTTTTTATAAGGTAAATTCCCTTTTCCCTTGCACTTTCCTTATTTTTTATAAATAACTTCGAATTATCGCTGCGAACTAAGCTTCTTCCTACAAAAAAAGCGGCAAGATGGGCTCCTCCCGCACTTTACAAAACGCAGTCCTCCCGCACAAGATACCGCTCCCATCGAGGGATACTCGTTAAAAATAAAAACAGCCCCTTGGAGCTCTGCATAATCCCCAAAGCAGGGGTTTGCAGCTTCTAAAGAGGCTGTCTTTTTGATTAATCCTCGTTCTTCAGTTGAAAACGATTTACCAGATCATTCATGATATTGGCCTGGCCGGAAAGCTCCTCGGAAGCTGCCGCAGACTGCTCTGCCGTTGCGGTATTGCTCTGTACCACAGAGGAAATCTGATCGATTCCCATAGTCAGCTGAGAAACGCCTCGAGCTTCCTCCTCCGATGCGCTGGAAATGTTTGTAATAATGTCGTTAATATCCTTCGCATGGTTGGATACGGTTGTCAAGGATTCTGCGGTTTCTTCCGTAATCTTGGCTCCCTTTTCCACTGCCTCGATGGTTTCCTCAATAAGACTGGAAGTATTCTGAGCTGCCTTTGCAGACTTCTGGGCCAGGTTTCCTACCTCATCCGCTACCACTGCGAAGCCCTTTCCTGCTGCACCGGCTCTTGCCGCCTCAATAGCCGCATTTAAGGATAAGATATTGGTCTGGAAGGCAATATCATCAATGGTTTTGATAATCTTACTGATTTCATTGGACTTCTCGGTGATTTCCTGCATTGCCTTGGACATTTCTTCCATCTTTTGGTTACTGAGACCTACCGCCTCCTCTGTTCTTTGAGAAAGTCCGGAAGCCTTCACCGCCATCTCCGCAGTTCCCTTAATCTGGGTGGAAATGTCGTTCATAGTAGCACTTAATTCTTCAATGGAAGATGCCTGCTCTGTAGCACCCTGAGAAAGCCCCTGGGCACCGGAACTTACCTGTTCAGCACCGGCATTAACCTCCTTGGCACTGGTCTTAATCTCCGACATGGTCTTATCCAGATCATTGGTAATCTCCTGTAAGGAAGTAAGCAGAGGACGATAAGCTCCGGGATACTGTTCTGTATTGTCTAAAGATACCCGGAAATTCCCCTTCGCCAATTCTCCCAATTTCTCGGAAAGGTCGGAAATGATTTCCCGAACATGCTGCATAACACTCCGGATGGCTTCCGCCAAGTCTCCGATTTCATCCTGCTGATTGTAGGAAACCTTCACATCAAAGTTTCCTTCCGCAACAGCCTTTCCTGCTAAAGCAATTCCCTGTAATGGATTTAAAGCCTTCTTAATTAGGAAGTAGCTGATGGCAATCAAAATCATAAGACCTACAATACTGAAAACGGCACACATGATGACCAACTGATTTCTGGCTGCCATAAATTCACTGTCGGAGATACTGATCATAGACCAAAGTGTGGAACCGTGAATGGTTAATGGACGGAAGTACATTCTCTCTTTTACCCCTTCTGCATTCATCACCGTTGCGGTAAAAGCTTCTTCCTTATCCATATTTTGGCGAAGCATTTCATAGGTATCCTTATCCAATACTTCTTCCAGCTTCTTACCGATAGCCTGTTCCTTCATGGAGTACAAAAAGCTTCCGTTGGCATCTAAGATATTGGTTGCCAAAGAGGGAAAACGCTCATCGGTCTGCTGAATGGTGCTGAATACTTTGGTGTTGATATCCAGAATAACCGCCCCCACAAAGGCATTGTTTTCATCAGTAATAGGATTTCCCAAACTGATCATCTGAATATCCGGATGAAGGGTATCGCTATACACATCGGTTAATACCATTTCGCCGGATTCTTTTGCCCCGTTATACCAGGAAGAGTCCTTGTAAAAGCTGTACTGGTAAGACATTACCCCCTTCTTTTCCAAATCCTCTGCAGACATGTATACCCCGTAATCGGAAACATTATCGGAGAAGCCGTTTGGCTCAAAGAAAATTCCTGCTCCTACCAAATCCTTGTTATCGGTTAAGGCGGACTGTAAAGAATCCAAAATCACGGTTTCCGCATTGTAACGGGAAGCGGGAAGCTCCGCATTTACAATTCTGGAACGGAAGGTGGTTGCCCCCATCCCCGGATTATTGACTACTTCTCCCGTAGCTCTGTCCTTGACCACCCACTGGTTCTCCGGCGCCTGTCCGATGCCGTCATGCTGACTGTGCATGCTGTGAATACCGTTTTCCAGAGTCATGGAAATAGACTCCAAACGAGAAATAACCTGTTGCAAATCTCCGATGGCCATGGTGGCCTTATCGTTTAAGTTGTTATCCAGAGCCGAGCTGATGGAATGCTCCCCTGTCTTAATGATTGCCACACTCATGGCCAAAAACACCAAAACGCTGGCAATTCCCAAAATCATCGATAATTTTGTGCTGATGGAAGAACGCTTCCGCTTCTTCTCTACCCCAATACCCTTTTTCATTCTGTTCTTTCCTCCTTGAAAAAACAATCTCTACACCGTATCTGCTTTATTCTGTCACGTTAATAAGCCACGGTATAAATCGGCGTTTTTTCAAAAAGGCATAAGAAGAATTTATAGATTGAACAATCTTTTTTTACGGTTACTTGCGTTTTTCGATGGAATAAATGTCATATCGGAACGTTTTTCGATGGAATAATGGAGATTCCGCTCTGATGCAGTATGGGTCTGTAATCGGGGCACGCTCCCGCTAACCTCGCCTTCGTAACAGTACTAACTTCAAGCTTCGCTTTAGCTCGCTTTCAGTAAGTACTGACGGGCTCAGATTGCCCCTCTTACAGACCCATTCTGCAATCGCTTCATCTATTGATTTTTACAGTCCTTCACTTCGCCGGCTTTCGGTAAGTATCGGGCTCAGGTTGCCCCTCTTACGGACCCATTCTGCAATAGCTTTATTTATTACTTTAAGATAAATCCATACTTTACAGGATCTTCTTCATCAATCACAAAGTGGTTGAAGCCGGTAATCCATGCGGAACCGGTAATCTGAGGAATAACCGCATCGTAATCACCCACCTTGGTGGTTCCTACGATTTCTCCCTCGAAAATGGTGCCCAGGATGGACTCATAGAAGAACTTCTCCCCCTGCTTTAACTCGCCCTTTGCAAAAAGGGTAGCCAGCTTTGCACTGGTTCCTGTTCCGCAAGGAGAACGGTCTACCTGTCCCTGTCCGAATACTACGCAGTTCTTTAAGGTCGCGCCCTTGGTCTCTGTTGTAGACCACCATTCTACCAAGTCTACGGTATGGATATGGGAAAGCAATGGATGCTGTACAGGAATCTCCTTGTTGATGATGTCTCTTAGCTGGATTCCCAAAGCGTTCAGCTTATCTGCATTTTCCGGCTTAATCTCTACACCGATCTGGTCTACCTTCACGATAGCGAAGAAGGATCCGCCGAAGGAAATATCAAACTTAATCTTGCCGTAACCCGGAAGCTCTACCTCCTGATCTCTCTTGTATAAGAAAGCGGGAACGTTCTGGAAGCTTACCTTCTTAGCCTTGCCGTCCACAACAGTAACTTCACCGTGGATAATTCCTGCAGGAGCCTCCTGTACAATCTTGGTAATCGGCTCTGTTACAGGAACGATACCGGTCTCTACCGCAACGGTCATAGCACCGATGGTTCCATGTCCGCACATGTTCAGGTATCCGCCGCCATCCATAAAGATAATACCGTAATCGGCCTCATCCACTGTAGGCTGTGTCAAAATGGAACCGAACATATCGTTATGTCCTCTCGGTTCCAACATAATAGCGGTACGAAGATAATCCATATTGTCCTCAAGCCACTGCTTCTTCTCAGGCATAGTCTTTCCGGGGATTTTAGGGACTCCACCTACTACGATTCTGGTAGCCTCACCGGCTGTGTGGGAATCAACTGCGTGAATACTCTTGCTGAATTTCATGATGCTTACCTCCATAGTTTATTTTTATAAAGGAAAAGTCGCCCCATAAGACGACTTTTCCGATTCTTAACAAGTAATGGTTCAATCCTGCGTCATCTTCCGTGTCCTTTATGCCGCCTGCTTCTTTTCCTTGCTTAAGGAATAGAACATGGTTGCTGCGGTGTAGAACATAACGCAGATAACGATAATCTTTAAAATGTGAGAGGGTAATCCTAATGCTACTCTGGTTGCTACAAATACACCCAAAGAGCCGAAAATGGTTCCCCACAAAGCTACCTTTCTATTGTAGCTGCCTTCCTTTACGAAACGAACGGAAGCAACCGGCATAAGGTATGCGCAGGATCCCATCATGATGGGGAAGGCAACCTTCGGGTCCATGCCCAATACGCAAACCAGGGCAAGACAAGGTGCATATAAGCCAACTCCGGCAGTCATAACTGCGCCTAAGATGAAGTTAATTACGATAGCAACAATAAGCTTTATTCCGCTGAGTCCGATGGCTGTTCCTTCTACGGGGATAACATTCGCCACCTGTAAAATGATGACGAAACCGATTACTACCATGGCAACACCCATAACCAGCTGAATCATCTGCTTGGAAAGCTTGGAAATAATTCCTGCACCAATCCATGCACCGACCATAGCCGCAAGTATCATGGTAACCAATGTGATAGGCTCTACTTCCACTCCCTGAATAAAGAGGAAGGCCTCCATAACGACAGGAATAGTACAAGCTACATTCAAGGTGCCGGGAATCAGCTTGTCATCCACCTGCTTTAAGCCCTTATAAAGGGAAGCGCCCGGAGCGAAGGATCCGATACCGAATACGTCGAAGAAGTTAATTCCAAAACCGATAGCACTACTCACCGCGGTATTGCTTTCCTTCTCCATGCTATCCTTATGCGCCAGTAAATCCTTTACAAATGCGACTAAAAAAATAAGTGCTAAAATGCCCAGTATCACGAGCAAGCCTACAGTAACCATTTGTTGAGCATTCATATCTTTCTCTCCCCCTTGCAAAATCTTTCACAAAAGAGACTCCTGCCGTTCTCATTCATTGTGAAATAATTCCCAATTGTTCTTTTCCTCATTTTAAGACGAAAATGCTACTTCGTCAATTCCTATTGAGAAGCGGTATAAGCAAA
>CALHIC010000475.1 GCA_938030845.1 uncultured Oribacterium sp.
GCTTTTCCCAAAAACCTTTGATTGGGGCATAAAAATGATATGAGCTAAAATAATGAGCTAAAACAATGATTTAACAAAATACCCCTTTATCTTCCAAATTCTCCCTGCAGGAAAATGCCGTCTGCATTTAAAGGAAAACCGCCCACAGAGGTATTTTTCAGCATTTCTCCGCTCTCCTCTTGGAAATAGCGCCAATCCCCGTCAATTTTCTGCCAACCGGTTTCCATGGCACCGTTGCTGTTTAAATAATAGGTCTTTTCATTTCTGGTCAAGAAGCCGGTAAACATTACCCCTAATAAACTGTTGTCCAGTTCATTGCAGTAATACCATCTTCCCTGCCAGAACAGCCAGCCGGTATGCATTTTTCCGTCTGCTTCAAAATAATAATATCTGCCCTGGATGACTCTCCAGTCTCCGGCAAATAATTCTCCTGCCACTTGACCGTTGGCGGCTTCCGTCTCCGGAAGCAGATAATACCACCGGTCCTGATCCTTCACCCAGCCCACAGCCATGGCTCCGCTTTCCTGGAAGAAATACCATTTGTCTTGAATTTTCTGCCAGCCCTTCACCATCTTGCCGTCCGGCTGGAAATAGTACCAGTATCCGTCAATTTTCCCCCAGCCCTTATAGAGCTCTCCGCTGGGCAGGCGGAAAATATAGCTTCCGTCCGTTTCCTCCCAGCCGATTTTTTTCTCCGTTCCCGCTTGAACCTTCTCGCCTTCTTTTCCTTTACCGTCCGAAACATCCCTGTCTCGAATTTTCAAATCGGAGGATTCGGTATAGCCGCTGCCTCTGGCATATTTTCTTTCCTTGGCATCCTTCACCAGGGTTTTTACCTTCACCATGTAACGTCCGGCCTTGGTCATATAGGGATAAAAATTATACTGATTTCCGGAAAGCTTTTCTATTTCGTGAATTCTGGTACCGTCTCGAAAAAGTTGAACCGAATAAACGCCGGAATCCACTTCTCCCGGCTGCCAGCGAACGGATCCCAGACTTTTCTCATTCCAGTCCACGGAAACCGGGGCGTCATAGGCTCCTTCCACGGCCTTCATTTTCAAAGTCAAAACCAGATCATCGCCCTCTCTTTTCGCGGAAACATAATATCCCCCCGTAATATGAAAGGAGGTAGCACGATAAGAAGCCAGAAAATAATTACTGGTCACATCGGTGGGGCTTAGGGTAAGAAGCAATTCCAATTCCTCTCCCACCTTTACGTTGGACTTATTCTGTCCTCCCCATTCTGCGGCGGTAATTGTAAAAAGAGAACTCTTTCCTCTTACGGTCACCTCATGCTTTTGAATTTCCCCCTTTTCGATGAAAATTTCTCCGGGACTGTCTCCGGACTCAAGCTTTGAGTAAATCTGAATGTGAATGCTGTTAATCGGTTTAGAAGCTGCAAAGCTCACCACGCCGCTAAAATACAAGAAAAAAAGGCATAGTCCTAAGAGAGCTATCCCTTTTTCCAAAAAACGCAAAAAATTGTCCTTCATGATTACTCCTCTTCTTAAGAAACTAAGAAGAGAGATTGTTTTTCCGTTCTTCCCTTCTTCGTTCCCGTTCTGCTCGATCCTTCTCCGGATCCCCGGTAAAGCCGAGGAAATAGATATAGATCTCCACTATCGCCTGAAACAATTCCTCAGGAATTTCTGCTCCCAGTTTCATTTGGGTAAGAAGAGAAGCCAAACTGTCGTCTTCATAGACGGGGACGCCTGACTTCATTGCGGTTTCCGTAATTTTTTCCGCCATGTGGCCCATACCGGCCGCCACAATCATAGGGGCGCCGTTTTTCTCATTATCATACTTTAAGGCTGCCGCCTTTTTCTCCATTATCTTACTAAAGTCTGCCACTTTCTCTCCTTTATTCCTGAAGATAGTATTCTATCGACAGTTTTTTCTTCCTTGAAAAGGACCTTTCCTTAACAAAATCCTTACACTTAAATTTACGACTCATAACAAATAAGGCTCGATAATCCTTCCTTTAAGTTTACTCTACTTTGCCTTAAATCCTTACGTTTAAG
>CALHIC010000476.1 GCA_938030845.1 uncultured Oribacterium sp.
TCTGATAAAACTCTTCGGCATGCTTTTCCAGAAACTTCTCACTTATAGTCTTGCTTCAAGTTATGCTTTAAGCTGTTGTTCAGGCTATCATTTTTAGATCCAAATTTTTTTACTGATCCAATCCTAATAGATACAGAATCAAAGCCATACGCATCTGCTTTCCGCAGAGAGTCTGGTAGAAATACTTGGCTCTTTCGTCCTGATCAATCGCCACGGAAATCTCATTTACGCGGGGAAGGGGATGAAGAATAGCCATATCCTTCTTGGCATTTTCCAGCTTCTCCTTGGTCAGGATGTAAATGTCTTTCAAACGAAGATAATCTTCCTCGTTAAAGAAACGCTCCTTCTGCACTCTGGTCATGTAAAGAATATCCAGTTCAGGAATAGAGCCCTCTAAGTCGGTGGTTTGAACAAATTCCGCTCCCTCTTCCTTCAGCTTTTCAATTTCGTACTCCGGAAGCTGCAGCTCCTCCGGGGAAATCAGAATATAACGGTTATTGGGGTAACGAAGCATCGCATCAATCAGGGAGTGCACGGTACGACCGAACTTTAAGTCTCCGCAAAGACCGATGGTTAAGCCGGAAAGCTCTCCTCTGCATCTCCGAATGGTTAAAAGGTCAGCCAAGGTCTGGGTTGGGTGAAAATGTCCGCCGTCTCCCGCATTGATAAAGGGTACGGAGGTATGGCTTGCCGCCACCACCGGTGCTCCCTCCTTGGGATGCCGCATGGTAATAATATCCGCATAGTTGGAGACGGTCTCAATGGTATCTGCTACACTTTCTCCCTTAGCCGCGGAAGAACTGCTGGCTCCGGCAAAGCCCAGAACGGATCCGCCTAATTCCAGCATAGCCGCCTCAAAGGAAAGTCTGGTTCTTGTGGAAGGCTCGAAAAAGAGAGTCGCCAGCTTCTTATGCTTACATCTTTCCCAGTACTCTTCTTTATTTTTCTCAATCCGGTCCGCCAGGTCCATCAAATGGTCCAGCTCTTCAACGCTCAAATCCAAGATGTTAATGATACTACGATTTTCCTTTGCCATTTTCTTTCCTTTCCTATTTTTGCCTACAAACCATTGCGAAATCAGCTTTTCATCCTGTTT
The DNA here is from genome assembly GCA_938030845.1 of uncultured Oribacterium sp. Classification (GTDB taxonomy): domain Bacteria; phylum Bacillota; class Clostridia; order Lachnospirales; family Lachnospiraceae; genus Oribacterium. The sequence goes on from CALHIC010000476.1 coordinate 1,097, forward strand.
CTTCCGGAACATTTTCTTCAAGAAAAATTTCCTATAGAAAAAACTTTATGCCTCTCTCCAGGACTCATCGGAGGGGTTATCTCTAAAGCGAAGCAGCTTTTCCTGCTCCTCCTTCTCAATATAGCCCTGCTCTACTGCCACAGGAAGAAGGGCGTCCAGGTCACAAAGGGAGTGGTTTACTACCTTGGCCTCTGCCAGTCTATCCTTTCCCTTCTGCATACCATAGGTGAAAATGCTGACAATGCCCAGAACCTCAGCTCCATTTTCCTGTAAAACCTTTACGCAGTCCAGAACAGAGCCTCCGGTGGAAATCAAATCCTCCACCACGACCACCTTATCTCCCTTACTAAGCTTTCCTTCCACCTGATTCTGTCTTCCGTGATCCTTTGCAGAGCCGCGAACATAGCCCATGGGAAGGCCAAGAATTTCTGCGGCAATTGCCGCATGGGCAATTCCTGCTGTAGAGGTTCCGAAAAGCGCCTCCGCCTCGGGAAACTCTTCCTTTACAAGAGCTGCCAAGCCTTCTTCAATCTGTCTTCTTACCTTTGGAAAAGACAGGGTCAGGCGGTTGTCACAGTAAATCGGGGAATGAATCCCTGATGCCCAGGTAAAAGGATCCTTCGGCCGTAAAAATACCGCCTGAATGGATAAAAGTCCCTTTGCAATCTCTTCTTTTCTTCCCATAATATTCTCCTTCTCTATCCTATAAGCTTTTCTATATTTGATGTCTCACAATCTCTATCATGCTACACTTGCATTTTGGGAGCTAGGCATCACAAAACTGACGTACTGCCTCTCGATAGCCTCCACCAAGCTTTACACATTCCGATGAATCTAGGCATCACAAAACTGACGTACTGCCTCCCGATAAGCTTCCACCGGATTCTCCGCCTTGGTAATGGGACGTCCCATGACGATATAGTCGGAGCCCACCTTCTTGGCCTCCTCCGGTGTCATGACACGCTTTTGGTCTCCCACTTCTCCTCCGGCAAAACGCACCCCGGGGGTTACTGTTAGGAAGTCCGCACCGATTCTTTCATGGATTTCCTTTGCTTCATGGGGGGAGCAAACCACTCCGTGAAGCCCTGCCGCCTTGGCATTTTCCCCGTAATGGAGTACCACTTCCTTCACCGTTTTCGGAATCAAAAGCTCCTCTTCCATCATTCTTTGGTCGGTGGAGGTGAGCTGGGTTACCGCAATCAGGATGGGCAACTGCTCTCCTCCGGAAAGTCCTTCCAGTCCCGCCTTCATCATTTGGATTCCTCCGGAAGCATGCACATTGGTCATATCCACCCCTAAGGCCTTCAGAGAAGCCATGCCTCCCTTTACGGTGTTGGGAATGTCGTGGAGCTTTAAATCCAGAAAGATAGAATGGCCACGCTTCTTAATCTGCCGTACAATCTCCGGTCCCTCACTATAGAAAAGCTCCATCCCCACCTTAACATAGGGCTTTCGCTCTTCCTTTTGAAAGAGGTCTAAAAAGTCCAGTGCCTCCTTTCCTGTCGGAAAGTCTAAAGCTACAATCACGTCTTTTCCCATGGTTTTTCCTTTCTGTCTGACTTACGCAAAATCCACTTTATATCTTACTTCCTGTCAAAAGCCTGAGCTCCCTCCTGTGGAATGAGAATTCTATTCAAATGCCTTCTCTTTTCAGTCTTAATCAATAATCCCGATAATCTCCTGTAAAGAGGAAATCTTAAGCTCCTCACAAAGAATGGGAAGATTCTCCAAAATATCCCGGCAAATATAGGGGTGTACCAGATTCTCCGCCCCGATTTCCACCGCACTGGCTCCCGCCATCATCATTTCGATTACATCCTCCGGAGAGGCAATGCCTCCCATGCCGATAATGGGAATCTGCACAGCTTTTCGCACCTGATAGACCATCCGTAGGGCAATGGGAAAGACTGCAGGTCCTGAATAGCCCCCCACCTTATTGGCCAAAACCGGTCTTCTTCTTTTTATATCAATCCGCATTCCCAAGAGAGTGTTGATTAAGGAAATGCCGTCCGCACCGGCTGCCTCCGCCGCCCTTGCCATTTCCGTAATATCCGTTACATTGGGGCTTAGTTTCATATAGACAGGCTTCTTGGTTTTCTCCTTTACCCGCTTACAAACCTCCGCCACATTTTTGGCATCGGTTCCAAAGGCCATACCGCCGTTATGCACATTGGGACAGGAGATATTTACCTCTAAAAGCCCTACATTTTCCACCTTATCCATCTCCTCCGCAAGGATGGAAAACTCCTCGAAGGAGAAGCCGGAAATGTTGGCAATCAGCGGCTTATGGAATATCTTTTTTAAGGCGGGAAGCTCTTCTTCCACCACCACCTTAACCCCCGGATTTTGCAAGCCCACGGAATTCAGCATTCCCATGGGGCACTCTGCAATACGGGGCAGGGCATTTCCTTCTCTCGGTTCCACCGTGGTTCCCTTAAAGGAAATGGAGCCCAAAATATTTAAGTCATAGAGCGGCGCAAAGTCCTGTCCGAAGCCGTAACAGCCGGAGGCAGGAATCAAAGGGTTGTCCAACTCCAGCGAAGAGAGTTTTGTTCTTAAATCCACCATTTTTCTCCCCTCCTTACCATGCAATCTCATCATAGGAAAATACCGGTCCGTCCTTACAAATCCGCTTCATCCCGGTCTTCATTTTCCTGCTGCAACCCATACAAGCACCAAAACCGCAGCCCATTCTTTCCTCAAAGCTGAACTGTCCGTCCTTTACCTCTTGATACACCGCCTTTAACATTGGCTCAGGCCCGCAGCACAGGGCATAGTCGTGCTGCCCCAAAATGCTCGTCACAAAGCCCTTGGCTCCATAGGAGCCGTCTTCCGTGGTGATATTAATCGGTACGGATAAAGCACGGAACTCTTCCTCAAAGAAAACATCTTCCTTACTTCTAAAACCTAAAGCCACATAAGGATGCTTCTTTTCCTGTACCAATTTTTTACAAAGGTAGTAAAGGGGAGGCACTCCTACCCCACCTCCGCAAAGCACCGGATGATCCGGAACCCGGCTTAAGTCATAGCCGTTACCCAAACCGGTTAGAAGGGATAGATATTCCCCCTCTTCTTTATAGGAAAGAAGCTCTGTACCCTGTCCCAGTACCTTGTAAATCAGTGTGAGCTGATCTCCCTCCACATCACAAACCGAAATGGGACGGCGAAGATATTTTCCCGGAATCTCCACTTCCACAAACTGCCCGGGTCTATGAATCGCCGAGCAATCCCCATCCATTTTCAAAAGATATACATCCTTTGCCAGGGGACGATTCTCTAAAATCTTAAACTCCCGTTCTTTCATCTTCCCTTTTTTACTCCTTTACTCCCAAAACCTTGACGCAACTGTTTTTTGTAATTCCTTGATATTCCAAGGGCTTTCACTCACTCTTTTGAAGCAAGATCTTAATCCTCCAAGAAGCCCTTTTCTCTATCATAAATCTCTTTCCCCTCATAAAAGGTCTTCACTACCTCCCCCTGAACCTCCATACCGGAAAAGAGAGTGCTTCTTCCCATGGAGTAAAACTTTGTGGGATCTACCCGATAGACTTTCTCACAGTCTAAAATGGCAAGATCCGCCTCTTCTCCCTCTGCAATATACTTAGGACCACAAATAGGGAAAAGCTCTCTTGGCTTGGTACACATGATTTCCATAAGTCTGTATAAAGAAATCGCACCATAAGCCTTTTTTCCGCCATCCTTGAAAAGCTCTTCCGTACTGCACTTTGCCTTTCTAAAATCCACCCGCTCCGGATCCTGATCCAAAGGATTTCGAAGCACCATGTTATGTAGCATGGAGGCAAATGCTGTTTCCAGACCCACAATTCCAAAGGAAGAACCCTCTAAGCCCTTGGACTTCTCCTCCGCACTATGGGGAGCATGGTCTGTAATCAGGCAGTCCAGCACACCTTCCTGAATGCCTTTAATCAATGCCGCTCGATCCTCCATACTTCGGATAGGCGGATTCATCTTCCAGGAACCATCCTCCTGTAAATCCTCGTCGGTAAACATCAGATAATGAGGACCTGTCTCACCGGATACGGGCAGTCCTTTTTCCTTAGCCTTCTGAATAAGCGCCACGGATTCTTTGGTGGAAACATGGCAGATATGGTACTGGGCACCACTTTCCTCCGCCAGATGAATATCTCTTTCCACCTGCTTCCACTCTGAAGCGCTGTTTATGCCGATGTAGCCATGGGCCTCTGCAAACATGCCCTCATGGATACAAGCGCCGGGTTTTAATTCCCTTTCATCCTCACAGTGGGCAATCACGGCCTTTCCCACCGCCTTTGCCTGAACCATGGCCTCCAACATCAGCCAGTCATCCTGCATACCCTTTCCGTCATCGGTAAAGCCGATAACATAGGGAGCCAATTCCGCAATATCGGATAACTCGCCTCTTCCACTCTGATTTTTCGTTAAGCTTCCATAAGGATACACGGCAATGCAGGCATCCTCGTGAATTTTATCCATTTCCAAAGTCAAATTCTCTATATTTGAAGGAGGAGGATTTAAGTTCGGCATAGCGCAAACCGCCGTATAGCCCCCATGGGCAGCCGCTCTGCATCCGCTCTTGATGGTCTCTTTATAAGAAAAACCGGGCTCCCGCAGATGTACATGTACATCCACGAAGCCCGGAACTATTAATTTTCCATCCACGTCATAAACGGTGGCACCTTCTTCGTCCATTTTAGAGAATTGAAGAAATAGTTTTCCCTCAGAAATCAAAAGATCAGCCTTTACGATTCCTTCCTTTTTGTAAACAAAGCCATTGCGAAGAACGATTTTATTCACCCTATCCTCCTTTTTCCTATCTCTACGTCCGACAGAGTATAGCAAAATTCCGAAGGTCTTGCAAGGGGAGATTCCGAGTTCCCGGTCTTCCCCTTAACGGGCTAACCGCTTCTCATCTTCAATATCTTAAGCGGATTTCTACTCGTCCCAGCCCTCCTTAGGCATAAGGAAAGCCAGCATGGTTTTTTCTTCTCCTTCTCCCAAAACAATGTCATCCAAATGGGTCTGTCTCGGAAAATCCATAGACTCCTCAGACTCCACTAGCAACCAGTTCACACCGGCATAACGAGCGTCCTCCAAAGCCTCTTCCTTTGTTTTTCCCTCTCCGTAACAATCCTCCAAGTCGATTACATCCACTCTGTAGCCATCTTCTTTCTTCCGAATTACTGCAGGATAATAATATGTCATTCTAACCTCTTTCTGTACTGGTGGGGTGTCTCTCCCATAATGCTCTTGAAAATCTTGATAAAATTCCCCTGATTGTGGAAGCCGGTAGCTTTGGCCACATCCAAAACCTTATCCTCTCCACCGGAGAGAATCTCCACCGCCTTTTCTACTCTGTAACGATTAATATATTCCAGCGGGGAAATCCCCACATTGTTTCCAAAAAAACGGGTAAAATACTGCTCATTTAACTGACAAAGATTTGCCAAATCCCGAATATATATCTTCTCCGCATAATGCTCACGAATAT
>CALHIC010000477.1 GCA_938030845.1 uncultured Oribacterium sp.
TCGCAAGTACCGACGGGCTCAGACTACCCCGCATTCAGACCTATATTGCCGAAAACCTATTTATTATTTTGATTTACAGCTCCTTTTATTCTTCATTCTTTAACTGGAATTTAGATACCAAATCCTGTAAAACATTTGCCTGCCCGGACAGCTCTTCGGAGGCTGCGGCAGACTGTTCCGCTGTGGCGGTATTGCTTTGTACCACGGAGGAAATCTGATCCAGTCCGGAGCTCAACTGTACAATGCCCCGGGCTTCGTCCTCGGAAGCATCGGATATCTTTGAAATAATATTTGTGATTCCTTCTGCTTTGCTCTTTACCAAATCCATGGATTCCGCAGTTTCCTGCGTGATTTTTGCTCCGCGAGACACGGCGTCAATGGTTTCTTCAATCAAGTCACTGGTATTTTGAGCGGCCTTTGCGGACTTCTGTGCCAGATTTCCGACTTCATCAGCCACTACGGCAAAGCCTTTTCCGGCAGCTCCCGCCCTTGCCGCCTCAATCGCCGCATTTAAGGAAAGGATATTGGTTTGGAAAGCAATATCGTCAATGGTCTTGATAATCTTATTGATTTCCTGAGATTTCTCCGTAATATCCTGCATGGCTCTGGACATCTCATCCATCTTATTGGTGCTGACATTTACAGCCTTCTCCGCATCATTGCTTAACTTTTCCACTTCCTCGGTAATCTTTACCGTGCTGTCAATCTTGTGGGAAATATCATCCATGGTAGCAGAGAGTTCTTCGATGGAAGAAGCCTGCTCCGTAGACCCTTCAGAAAGAGACTGGGCGGCATTGCTGACCTGATCCGCTCCTTCCTGTACCTGCTCTGCGGAATTTCTGATTTCCTTCATAGTATTGGACAGGTCTCCCCGAATATCCCTAAGAGACTGTAGGAGAGGTGCATAGGCACCGGCATAATACTCCTGATCTTCCATATCCACCCGGAAATTTCCCTTGGACAGCTCGCTGAGCTTATTTTGCAAGTCGGAAATAATAGTCCGGATTCTCTGCATGATTTCTCTCATGCTCTCTGCCAGCTCTCCAATTTCGTCTTTCTTATTGTACTGAATATCTACATCGAAATTTCCCTTGGCCACTTCCACACCGGAAGAAGAAATTTTCTTCAAAGGTGCCAAAGAGGTCCGAATCAGGAAATGGGTAAGAGCAATCAAAACCAATACCCCCAATAAATTGGTCAGCATGGCAGTCTTGACCAAAGTCATCAGCGTGGCATTGTACTCTGCTTCAGAAAGGCTGACACTCACCCACCAATCTCCATCTCCTACTTCTACAGGGGCAAAAAAACGCTTTACCTTTCCCTTATCCAAGCTGTCGGTAACCACATTAAAAGATTTTCCCTCTGCCTTCATGCTTTCCAGAGTATTGTATGCCTCCTCCGGCAAAGTATCCTTCACGGGTTTTGCAATGGTGTCCGCATCCATAGAATAAGCAACATTGCCATCATGATCTGTCAACTCAACTGCCAAGGATGGAAAACGCTCGTCCGATTGCTGCAGAAGTTCGAAAACATCCATTTTCATATCCACAAGAACATAGCCCTTAAATTCCTCTTTAATCACGATAGGAACCATAATGGAAAAGACCCAGTCCTTGGTATAGGCATCCTGATAAATGTTGCTAACGCTAAGCTTTTGTGTCTCTTTTAAATGCTTAAAATCCTCTTCTTCCTGATAACCTGCGGAATAGGTCTGCACAGTACGAGTCTTGGCATTTTCCTTGCTAAGATACAGGGAATAGTCATCCACGCCGGGAATAAAGGCACCTTTATCAAAATAGACTCCTACACCGTAAACGCTGTCATCACTGTTTACCGCCGCATAAAGAGAGTCCAACATGGCAGACTCCGCATTATAAAGATTGGCCGGAATGGCAACATTTCTTACCCGTGACTGGAAGGTAGTCGGTCCCATCACCTTGGTGGCAACGGCATTTCCATTCCCATCCACAATATTCCAGATATTGGCGGGCACTGCCCCTACCTCTTCCTGGGTTTCATAAGCCGACATAATGCCTTCTCGGATGGTTTCCGCAACCACCTGATTCTGGTAGAGAATATTTTCAATATCATTGATGGCCATATGGGTTTTATCCACCATATTGCTGTCAACGGTCTTTTCCATACTGCTCTTACTAATATTAATTAGAATAAAGCCTGTCCCAATCAGCGCAATCGCCGAGCAAAGGCCGATCAAAATCGACATTTTGCTGCTTAAACGCAAGCTTTGGAACAAGCCTCCCTTCTTCGGTTTCGGCTCTTTTTTCTTTTGTTCCACTCCTTTTTTCATTTCTCTTCTCCTTAAGTGCTAAAACACAGCTGTTCATCTGCTGACTCCTAAGTTTTTCGTCCCAAGCAAAGAAAAGAATAAGAAGTATAGAAAAATATTATGCATTTGTCTCGGTATATAAATACGATTTATTGCTTTAATAAACTAAAGTGTTTTTCCTTCCGTCCGGAGTCGACGGTCATTGAAATTAAATGATTGGAAATAAAAAAGCGGCGAAAGATTGTCCCGGTTTCCGTACCGGTTTTCTTTCACCGCTTCTTTCTTATATTTTTACAAACGTTCTACTTTTCCCTAAAGGCTCTTAGGAAAGAGGAATGGTAGCTACTTCGTATCCTTCCGCTTCAATAAGAATTTCCTGCTTTTTATCCGCATTTGCTGTGGGAATGGAGAATAAAAGTAAGTCTGCTAATTCTTGCTTCCCTTTTGAGTCTCCGAAGCTGAACTTCTCTCCCATCTTCAACAAATCAACACTGAAAGGTGCCATTTGTCCGTATGTTCTTCCTGCAACGGTCAGAGTCTTGATGCTCTTTAAGTAATTCTGAACAGCCTTTCTGTCTCCCTGGAAGGAAAGCTCGTAATATCCCTGAGCCTCTTTCTTCTCTAGCTTATTCATTACAGGTGCAGACTTTGCCTGAGCCTGTGTGTACTTAATAAGAAGATCCTCATAGCCATCTGCTCTCAAAGTAAGATTATGAGCTCCTGCTTCTTTGGGATAATAATTTAAGTTTAAAGTGATACTTGTACCCTCAGATAAGATAAAGAAACGTGGTTTTCCCTGTCTTACAAAATCATCAAAATACTGTTCCTCAATTTTCTGATAGTGTACATCATCAATGACTACCTCATTAAGAGCTTTTAGATGTTCTTTTTGACCTTCACTAAGGTTATTAAACACGAGAAGCTTTACTGTATACTCTCCTGCCTCAGTTCTGTCGGAAACTTTAGGTGTAAGCTTCTCCGGCTTCTTAAGAGTTAGCTTTTCATCCTGAAGCTCTTCCTTTGTCGCATTAATATGAAGGGTTACCGGATTATAACCATCTGCCTGAATTTCAATAGTGTTCTCTCCCTCATGGAAGGACTTTTTGTTAAAGTTAAGAGCATTTAGATATCCTCTCACCTTTTCTTTTCCTCTAAGGTCATGGCAATATGTATTTGCGTCTTTACTTAAATCCGTTTTAGCATCTCCCACTACATATTCAGTCTGATTTACCGTAACCTTGTTAATGCTAAGCAGTAACTCTTGAAGCTCTTGAATCTGCTTTCCTTCATCAAAGGATAAAACAAAGCAGTCTTTAGCTGCATCATAAGATAAGGTATGTGTTCCGGGCCAGTTCTTTAAATTATTTTCCGGCTGAGACGGGGTCTCAGGAGTTTCCGGCTGAGTTGGATTCTCGGGCTGGGCCGGAGTTTCAGGCTGAGTCGGATTCTCGGGCTGTGCCGGAGTTTCCGGCTGTGTCGGAGTTACAGGAGTCTCAGGCTGAGTCGGGTTCTCGGGCTGGGCCGGGGTCACCGGAGTTTCTGGCTGAGTTCCGGGTGTTTCTGTACCGGTAGATGCTCCTGTTCCCTCTGTGGAGGGAGTAGCAGTTCCTGCGGCACTTCCTCCGGTTGCTGTTCCTGTAGATGTTCCGGTTGTAGCGGCTCCGGCTGTAGAGGTTCCGGTTGTAGCAGTTCCTGCTCCTCCTGTAGTAGAAGCAGTTGCTCCGCCTCCGGTGGATCCGCCACCTCCACCACCTCCGAAGCTTCCGCCTCCGGGTGCTGCAATGGCTCTACTTGCTCCAAGAACCTGTCCGGGAAGAGCACGGCTTGCTCCCGCTACCTGCTGGGAAGAAGCTGCGGAGGGAAGTCCCTTGCCTGTCTCATAGACAGCATCTCCATTTTCGCCGTGAAGCCACTGGCCACTCTGGTTTACATAATAGCCGTCCGGAGTTCTTCCATTTACTACGAGAACGCCGTAATTGCTGTCATCGGTAGGCATCAGATAGTAGCAATAGC
>CALHIC010000478.1 GCA_938030845.1 uncultured Oribacterium sp.
AAAAATTTAAATATCTATTATGGTATGATAAGGGAAAGAATGGAAAGAAGGATACTCCTCAGGGATATACCCGTTATACTCCGAGAAAGCTGAAGGTGGATAAGAAGATTAGCGGAATGATCAATAAGGATAATCTCTTTCCCTTCACAGTCAACCTTTTTCATAACAAAGCAGGAGCAGTCAACTTTGACAACGCGGATTTGCAGGTTAAGGTAAAGATGCCGGGAGCAACTGCTTATACCGTTAAGAAGGCCAGTGAAATCCCCGGATTAGGCGCAAAGCTGAAGGATGGACAATCTTTGGAAATCATCGGTTTGCCAAAAACCACTACCTATAATGTAAAGGAGAACAACAATACTGCTTTAACCATTAAGTCCGATGTGCGCTTCTCCGAGGATGTGGCACATGATGTTCCGGATACTGCAGCGGTAACCACTGAAATAGTGGCACCGACACATGACTCTACAGAAAGAGGCGGAGATAAGAGCTTAGTACAGAAGGACAGTCATGTGGCTTACCACAACCACATCGATGAAATCACACCAACCGGTGTAGTACTGACTGTAGCTCCTTATGCCATGATGTTGGCAGTGGCAGGAAGCATGGGCTTCATGTTCTTTAACCGGAAGAAGGAAGAGGAATAAGTCGTCTATCCCTTCTTAGGATAGAGGAGGCGGGAAAAGGAAAGCCTTAGGGTTTTTCTTTTCCCCGGATTCTTCCTCATCCCTTTTTTCCCAATCCATCCCGGTCATCCCGGATAGATGCGAGATTTTCGGGAACAAAAGTATTGCATGTATCCCGGGATACAAGAGTAGAGAGGCAAATATGAACATTGCGGTGAGAGCGGCAAGGCTGGGAGATCGCATGATTACCATCTTAGCTGCCATTCTAATGATTCTACTCATGAGCTACGGGGGATTTTCCCTTTGGTACACCTATATGACCATGCAAGAAGGATTTTTAAACAATGACTTAATGTCCTTAAAACCAGTAGTAAGTGAGGATGGCAGTCTAAGCTTTGAGGAACTCTTAGCCTTAAACAAAGATACCAGAGCTTGGATTACCCTGGACGGAACCAATATCGACTACCCTATGGTACAGGGAAAGGATGATATGGAATACGTCAATAAGGATGTGGAGGGAAACTTTTCCCTATCCGGATCCATTTTTATGAGCTATCACAATGCGCCGGATTTTTCCGACCCCTATATTCTGACCTATGGACATCATATGGACAACGGCGGAATGTACGGAGATGTGATGGAGTTCATCGATAACAGTTATTTTGAAGAACATAAGACAGGAACTTTGTATTTGCCCGGAAAGGCAAGGCAGTTAGAGATCTTTGCCTGTATTGAGGGAGATGCCTATGACCCCTATATCTATAATGTTATGGATAAACAGGGGAATATGCAGGAGTTTCTGGATTACATCAAAAATAATGCACAGCAGTATAGAGATATTGGGATGAAAGACACGGATCAGGTAATCAGCTTATCCACCTGTGTATCTGCATCCACCAACGGTAGGATGATTGTCTTTGCCAGAATAAACCCATAAGGGGGTGAGGGAATTTGTTTCGAAAAAAATGTCAAAAAATCTTAGCGGGACTATGTGCCCTCCTCTTAATGGGGACGGGGAAGTCCACGGTACTGGTCTCCAGTGCCAGTGAACAGAAGAAAAATTTCGGCTTGGAGAAGCCTGCAGAAGTGCAGATTCCCTTTGCCATCTCTGTTTCGGGAGAAGAGGTTCCCCAGTCAGATTTCCGCGTCTATATAGAAAGAGCTGTGGAAAGTCCCAATGCACCGCTACCCAACCCCTACATTATGGATCTCCACATGGACTCCGGGGAAGAGCAGTTCAGCTTTGGAAAGATGCAGTTTTTAAGTGAGGGAGAGTATCATTATCGTGTTCGTCAGGAACAGCGAAATCATGAAGGCTTTACCTATGACACCACGGTATATTCCGTTGTGATTGAAGTACACAGTAAGAACAAGGACTACAATGGAAATGAAGTATCTCCTTATCTTTATGCCATTGTCCTTGCGGAGAAAGAAGGAGAAGAGGATAAGTCCGGTGAGCTGTTGTTTAAAAACAGCTACTACCGAGATCCATCCACTCCGTCTCCCGGACCGGGGCCGAAGGGAGGAAATGAGAATCCTCCCGGTAATCCGCCCAAGAATCCCGGCGTTTTGGGAGTGGGTAGAGAAATCCTAAAACCCATCGAGGGAATCATCAGTCAGGTACCCGCCGTCTTGGGCGTGGCAAGAAAGATTGCCACAGGGGATGACAGTGATATGGTATTCTACGGTTTATCCGCCTTACTGGCTATGGGAAGCTTCGGCTTTTGGAGCTACCAGGTAAAGAAGCGTAGTAAGGATGATGAAAATCCCGAAACAGAAGAGTAAAGAGCCTTTCCCTTTCTTGGTTTAGGAGAGAAAGAACGGGGAAGGTTAAAGAAAAACACCTTAGAAAAGAGCTTGCCGAAAGGCGTAAGGGGGCTCCTTCCAAGGTGTTTTTTTATCTATTTCTTTCCGGCTTCTTCCTGTTCATTCAGGTTTTTGGAAACCGTCATTTCCTGATTATCAATATGCTCCTTCATGAGCGCCTTAGCACGAATAATGTCTCGAATCCGGATGGCCTCCAAAATCTTCTCATGCTCGTTAATCAGCGTTCCTCTCTGGGCTTCATCCTTGATGTACTCTAAACGATAGCGGTACATCTGCTCCCGAAGATTGTTAATCATCTGAATCAAACGCTTATTGCCGGTGGCATTGTAAATGATGTCGTGGTAGGCCTCATCCGCCTCCGCAATCTCCATTTCCGTACCGGTGGCTACGGCCTTCTTAAAACGATCCTCCGCCTCATGTAAGGCGGCCAGTTGCTCCTCGTCGATTCTCTGGCAAGCCAGGTC
>CALHIC010000479.1 GCA_938030845.1 uncultured Oribacterium sp.
GATATACCCAGGATTATTGATGCAAAGGATAGGCAGCAAGCCGGTTACACGGCACCGGCAAAGGGACTTTGTCTTATGAAGGTTCTTTATGATTAGAAAGGATTGAAATTGAAAAAAGCGTTGTTATGCTCCTTGGGAATAAGTATTTTATCCATAGTATGCATTGTTTTAATTGGTTTAAGTCTGCTGTCCGGTCGCTTTTTCCCCGGAACCTACATTGAAAATGTTGATGTTTCTCTTTTAAAGCGGAAGGAAGCCCAGGAATTATTTTCAAAAAAGAGGCAGGATGCCTATCATCTTGCTATTATTGATAAAAACGGCAATCAGGAGGATCTTTACGGAAAGGATATTCAGCTTCGTTATGATTCTGACTTTTCTCATATTCCCAAACCGGATTCCTTCTATCTCTTGTTTTCTTTGGGAAAGAAACAGAATTATGATTTAGAAGGAAGCCTGCACTATGATGAAGCGGCTTTGGATGCTTTTATTAACAAGTATCTTGAAAAGCATGACAGTGATGAAGAAGCAAGGGCTGCCTTTCTTACTGCCTATATTCCCGGAAAAGGCTATGCGGTGGGAGATGAGCAGTGGAGCGGGAAAATCGATCGGGATAAATTTCGGACTATGCTTATTCAGGCCATTTCGGAAGGAACTTCCCGAATCGATTTACGAGAGGGAGATTTTTATCAAAAGCCCGAGGCAAAAACCGAAGAGTTAAAGCCGTTTGCGGAGGAAAAAAACAAAAGCCTGCAAGCTCTTCTTCGTTACAATTTTTCCGGGGAGGCGGTGGAGCTGACTCCGGATCGATATCACCAGTGGCTGGAAAACGGAGAGTTTAATAAAAAAGCATTAAAGGACTATGTAAAGGAACTGAAGGCGCTTACCGACACAGCCGGTAAGGAAAGAGCTTTTCACACGGAAGACGGCAGAGTGCTTCTGTTAAAGGGAAAATACGGTTTTTCTCTTTCCGTAAAAAAAGAAGAAGCGGCACTGCTTACAAATTTAAAGTCCAATGAAGCGGTTTCCAGAGAAGCGGAGTATGACACGGTGGCACCGGGAAGAGGAGCCTCCGATTTAGGAAATACCTATGTGGAAGTGGATATTGCAAGACAAAAGATATTTTACATTGAAAATGGAGAGATTAAACTTAGCTCAGACTGTGTGACCGGAAATGTAGCCAGAAATAACGGAACTCCGGACGGTATTT
>CALHIC010000480.1 GCA_938030845.1 uncultured Oribacterium sp.
CACTAAGTCCAATCGCGTAGATATCGGTGTTCGCGTGGAGCTTCCTGCCGTAATCTTCTCCCATTTAACCGATGAGCTTTATGAGAGTAAGATTGTTTATCGTACCGAGCTTTTTGAGGATAATGTACGTACCTTCTGTATGAATCCCAACGGTATCGTAGTTAATGAAAATACCAACGGCATTGTTACCGTAAACGGACACAGCTACGAGGGAGAAGAGCAGCATACGGAAAATACCAACTTCGCTCTTTTGGTGGCTAAGCATTTTTCAGAGCCCTTTAAGGACAGTAACGGATACGGTGAAAGTATTGCCCGACTTTCCAATATGTTGGGAGGCGGTGTAATCGTTCAGCGTTTCGGTGATTTGGTGCGAGGAAGAAGAAGTAACCATAAGAGAATTGAAGAAGGACTGGTTCAGCCTACTCTTCAGGCGACTCCCGGAGATTTGAGCCTGGTGCTTCCGAAGAGAATCTTAGACGGTATTATGGAAATGATTTATGCCTTGGATAAGATTGCTCCCGGTACAGCCAATGAAGATACCCTTCTTTATGGGGTAGAGGTTAAGTTCTATAACATGGAAGTGGCATTGGATGAGCATTTGGAATCCTGCGTAAAGGGACTCTATGTAATTGGAGACGGTTCCGGTGTGACCCACTCCCTTTCCCATGCCTCCGCATCCGGAATCTTTGTAGCCAGAGAAATCGCAGGCTAGTTATACAAAGAAAAATTTCTGATCGAAAATAGAAGTATATATAGTAATAAAGGACTTAAAAAGTCTAAAAAAGACCGACCATAGGGCAGGAGCTGCCTCGGTCGGTCTTTTGAATCTATTGATATGCTTTCAACTTTTCCCATAGGGCTTTAGAAGCATATTTTTCTTTATCTTTATCCTTGTCGAAGAGGGGGCTTCCGAAGGGAAGGAGCTTTTCTTTCCAATAGTTTGCAAACTCCGCTCCGCTTTCTTTTTCTAAAAGGCTTTGATACAGCTTTGCAATTCCTTCGGATTGTAAAATCACATAATCGGAATGCACCGGAGCGGGCATAATCACATAATTTTCCGCATTCACAATGGCTTTTCCGTCTTCCTTATCTTCTAAATCAATTTCGGAAGTGACAAACCAGGGAATATAAATCAACTGTTTCGTACAGGACTTTAGCTTTTTGCTAAAAAAGGCCGGATCAAGCATAAAGCTTAAGTTATATTCATCACAGGGATCACTTATGAAAATAAGATCCGGAGAAATCTCCTTTAAATCGATAGTTCTAAAATCCAAAAGAGAAGGGTTGTCTCTTCCCAACTCATCTTCATATAAAGCATAGTCCCATTGTGCCGGAGAACAGCCTCCCAGCCCATCTTTGTAATAATAAGGAAGGGGCATAAGGAAACAATCCACAGAGTCATCTTTATTTGCCTCTAAAAATAGCCCTCTCATGGACTCCCAGCGAGAGTAAAGGGAAGGAAGAAAATACAGGCGCGGCTTTTGGGATTCTGACTTATTTTCTTCTTTAAAGGTAGATAATACATTTGATCTTTTCTTTAAATCATTTTTATCGATAGAATATTCGTAGAAAAGCTTTCCTCCGATTCCATCCCTATAGGCCGATTCCATTTTGCGATACATGGGGTAATCATGATTTCCTCCGCCTTTTTTAACGGTTCTATAATCATAATATCTTTCGGAGATGACTTTTATATACTCTTTTGGCGCAGGAAGAGCCAGAAATTCAAAATCCAAATAAACTTGTTCATCGTACCAATGTGCATTAAAAATGCCCTTACCTTGCCCTTGATAAATGATAAAATCCAGTAAACAGGCAATTTTACTTCCGGGATTCTGATTAAATCTTTGAAAACAGTCTGATAAAAGACTTAGAATAGTTTCTCGGTAGTGAGGAGAATGCAATAGTTTAACTTTGGTTATTTTTTCCACCTTTTTTGCTTCTTCTACCAAAACAGCTTTCTTGTCGCCCTCGGTAAAGGGAAAAGAAGCAAGAATGCATAGGGATTTCAGCAACTCCATTCGTTGTCTTTCTTTTTCTGTATCTTCCGAAAGATAGTCATAAGGGAAAATATCAACACCGGCTCCATAAAGATAGTTGTGGTATTTCCCGATGGCATCGGTGGAAATCAGCATTTCCTTATGTTGGACAGAGCTAACTAGCTCGCCGTTACTATTATCTTCCTTTAAAGAACGGAAAACTAATTCTTTAGGGAGCTCTGTATTAGCCACTTCCGCGAAGATTTCATAATCCTTTCGCAGCATCATAATGTCAATGTCATCATCCCAAGGAATAAACCCCTTGTGGCGGATGGCACCCAATAGATTCCCATAATCAATAAAATAGCGAAGTTTATACTTTTCGCAAATTCTATCAATTTCAACTAGGATTTCCAATTCCGCAGCCCAAGCCCGTTTCATCATAGCGGGAATAAAAAAACCTTCTCTAACCTCATCCAAAAAGAAATCTATTGGAAATTCCATCTTTTGTACTCCTTTTCCGTAAATGTATATCCATTATATACTTCGGTAAAAAGAAAGCTATCATTATTTAAGCAAGGGAAAAAACTAAACTACAAAATATGGAAGCCAAGCTGGCATATCTTGTATCTTAAAAAAGAGAAAAATCTTTTTCGAAATAAATCTACAATTTTTGTTGACAAGCTTAAGCTCAAGTGTTAATATACACAAGCTGTCGCAAAAAACAAGACAGCAAAAAGCAGAAAGAAAGCAAGGAA
>CALHIC010000481.1 GCA_938030845.1 uncultured Oribacterium sp.
TCGGGGAAAGAAAGAATTTTTAAGGAAAAATGCAGGCAGGAAAAAACAAATTCTTAATGAGGATTATAGCACTTGCACGCTTTTTCTTCAATATTCTGTAAATATTTATACATTTTGTCTTTAAATGAAATTAGCTATTTGAAGCATCTTTTTAAGACATTGCTTAAACTATCCTTTAATCCGGTTGGCCTCTCTTTTCATTAGCTTATCCTTTAGTCTTCCTTCAACTGGAACCTTTCCATAAGCTCATTTAAGGTATGAGCCTGTCCGGTTAACTCTTCGGAAGCTGCCGCACTTTCTTCCGCTGTAGCGGAGTTATTCTGTACTACGGAAGAAATCTGCTGTAAGCCCTGATTTAAGGAAGTGATACCCTCCAGATCCTTGCTGGATGCGGAAGAAATCTTCTCGATCAAGGTGTTTACCTCTTCCGTACTCTTGGAAACGGAATTTAAGGATTCTGCAGTTTCTTCGGTGATTTTTGCACCCTTTTCCACCGCTTCAATGGTTTCTTCAATGAGTAAACCGGTATTCTGTGCCGCCTTTGCAGATTTCTGGGCAAGGTTTCCTACTTCATCCGCTACCACGGCAAAGCCCTTTCCGGCTGCTCCTGCTCTTGCCGCCTCGATAGCCGCATTTAAGGAAAGGATATTGGTCTGGAAGGCAATGTCATCAATGGTCTTAATGATTTTACTGATTTCATTGGACTTTGCGGTAATATCGTCCATGGCCTTACGCATTTCTTCCATCTTTTCATTGGACTGAAGCACCGCAACTCCTGCCTCTCCCTGGAGCTTATAGGCCTCTCCTGCAGTCTTTGTAGAAGCCTGAATGGAGTGAGAAATATCCTGCATATTGGCAGACAGCTCCTCGATGGAGGAAGCCTGCTCCGTAGCACCCTGAGACAGGCTTTGTGCTCCGGTGTTGACCTGCTCCGCACTGCTTAATACCTGTACGGAAGAAGCGTGAACCTCCTGTAAAGTCTTATTCATATCCTCCTGAATATGCTTTAAGCTTTCCAGAAGCGGTGCATAATCTCCTACATACTCTTCGCTTTCCAGATTTTCGGTAAAGTTTCCGCCTGCCATAGCATCCAAACGGTCTCTAAGGTCAAATACAATCTTCTTACTTCTTCCGATTACCTCGGAAATGCTGCGAGAAAGCTCTCCGATTTCATCCTGCTGGGGATAATGAATTTCCACATCGAAGTTTCCGCCTGCCACTTCTTTTCCGGCCTCACTGATCTTCTTTAATGGTTTTAATGCATTGGAAATCCGCAGGAAGTTAATAATCTGAACCAGAATGAAAATGATGACCTCGGACAAAATCAAAGCAAATAAAAGCTGGTTTTTCTCCTGATCACAATGAGGAATGGTCATAGCGGTCTGTACCCACCAGTCTACACCCTCGATTTGTAAAGGTACATAGTAACGAACCTGACTGTCTCTTTGGAAAAATGCTTCCTTACTCTGCATCTTTTCCACCAGCATATCACTATATTTCTGACCGATAAGGTCTCCCAGGTTCTTTCCTTTTGCATCCGGGTTGTTACTGTAAACGAAGTTATTTTGATTATGTAAAACATCAAAGAACACATTTTCATAACCGAGGGTGCTCATATCCAACTCGTTGAAAACCTCTGTGGAAATCTCTGTGGTTACGATGCCCAAAAAACGATCTCCGTCCAGAATGGGAACAGTCATATAGAAGCTTGCCTTACCGGTGTCCGCATTTTCCATAGGAAGGGTTGCGGAAGCCACCTTGCTCTCCTGTGCCTGCTTATAAAAATCCTGTGTACTATAAACTTCGTAAGGCACCATGGAGAACTTATCCCCATCGGTATCATAACGAAGGGAGTAATTGCTGTTTTCCTTGGAAAATGCATCCGGCTCCAAGAGCAATGCCTGGCTCACAATCCCCAGATTGTTTTTCGCAAAGCCCTGCATGGTTTTCATTAAATAATACTCTTCCTCAGCCTCCGAAACCGTCAATGCTCCGGTAGCTTCTTCCAGCTTGCTCTTTCCGCTGAGAGCAGAATCTCCGCCGTCTTCTTTATGAAAATTTACGAAGCTCTCTGCCAAAGACTTCATGGTATTGCTGGTATTGACCGTGATTTTGTTCACTCTACTCGCATTCAAGTTGGAAAGCGCATTCATGTTTTGCTCGTTTTTCTTGTTAAATGCGGCACTGGCTACAGCCAGAATAAAAGCAGTCATCAGTGCAAACAAGAAAAGCATGATAATACCTAAGCTCAAAGAAATTCTTCCGCTTAAGGAATGGCTTCGCTTTGACCCCTGCACTTGTCTGCCCTTTGTTGTACTAAAATCGTGTTTTTCCATTGTTCCTTCACTCCTTCTGTAGAAAATTCCATTTTTCTCGATTTTTTACGACTCTATCTTTATCGGCAAAACTAAAATTCATATAATAAATTGAATTTATAGAACACACTGTTCGGAATTTAGAAATATATTTTTTAAGAATATAATCAACTTTGCCTTTGTATTTTCTTCTATGCTGTTGCTTAATTTTCTCATTACAAAAATGAATTATAAGTAAAGTATTTTGTCATAAACACAAAATACTTGAAAATTTTTCTCTTATTCGAGTAAACTGTAGAGGAAATCAACAAGATTATCTTATTCACCGGTTGTAATATTAAAACTGCCATACAGAAGATTTGACGGAATTCTTTGCAAAAAAGAGAAAGGAGCCTTTATGAATAACGAAAACATCGAGAGAAATTTAGACGCTTTAGCAGAACATCCTCTTACAGAAATCAGTCCCAAAGAACTGGAAGCACAAAGCTATTCTCTATGTAAAGAGTTAATTGAAAAGGCCAAGCTGCAAAAGGGACAGATTCTTGTGGTGGGTTGCTCCTCCTCTGAAGTTATCGGAGAAAGAATCGGCAGCTGTTCCAGTTTGGAAGCGGCAGAATGCCTTTTTCAGGGCATCTATCGGGCCTGTTCAGAGGCAGAGGTATTTTTAGCCACCCAATGTTGTGAGCATTTAAACAGAGCCCTTGTGGTGGAACGTGAAGCCCTTCCCTTTCCGGAGCCTGTAAATGTAGTTCCGAAACCAAAGGCAGGAGGGTCCTTTTCCACAAAAGCTTATGAGAACTTCCGGGATCCTATCCTTGTAGAGAGAATCCAAGCCGATGCAGGTCTGGATATCGGGGATACCTTTATCGGAATGCACTTAAAATCCGTTGCGGTTCCTCTTAGACTTTCTCAAAAGGAACTGCTTCACGCGCATGTTACCGCAGCCAGAGTCCGTCCGAAGTTTATTGGCGGTATTCGCGCTTCCTATGATGAACGCCTGCTTTAATAATTAAATTTTATATTATTGTGTAAATGAGTCGAAATTATTTCGAAAAGGAAACAGGATGTTTCCGAAGAATACACCTATGATTTACGGGAGGGATTCCATGTTAAAATACCGTTTTGCTGAAGAAAAAGATTTGACTGCCTGCGTAGACTTATTAACCGATTCTTTTTTTGACTATCCTTATTTTTCTAATTTTATTGAAGAAGATGAAAAGCGCAGAGAATTTGTGCACTCAATCCAAACTATTGCCGTAGATATTTACTATGGAAAACAGAGAATGTTACTGGCAGAAGAAGATGGAGAAATCCTTGCCGTAGCCGCAATCCAAAGCCCTATGGACAAGGGTGTGGAATTTAAAGACTACGTTTCCAAAAAGGCACTACAAACCTTTATGATTGGCGGTATTTTCAAGACTCTGGCATGGATTTCCATGACAGAAAAAGCGGAAAAGGTTATTCACAGCCAAAAATGCCCCTTCTGGTATTTAAGTTCTTTAGCGGTAAAAAACAACCGTAGAGGGGAAGGCATCGGCGCACAATTCTTGGCAGAAGGAGTAATTCCCTATGTAGCCTCTGAAGGCGGAGGACAATTTACCCTAATTACCAATACGGAAAATAACGCCCGCTTTTATGAAAGAGCAGGCTTTTCCTTAATGTCTTATGAAGAAATCCACACTCCGAAAACCCAAATGGGAAATTGGAGCTTCTCTATGAACGTGCATAACGAAAAGACTGTTGTAGCATAAAAAATTACCGCCTATCCTTGTAGCATAAAGGACATGGTCTCTCCTATCCTAGTAAGATAAAAGACAGAAGCTCTCCTATCCTTCACTCTTACGATATTCCGAAATACACTGTAACACCTTAGGACACAGGAGGAAAAGAGCAATTAAGTTAGGAATTACCATAAGACCGTTAAAGGTATCCGCTACAGACCAGACCACGGATAAATCTACCGTGGCTCCCAAGATAGATACCAAAGCATAAAGACTTAAAAAAAACTTTACCGCTATGGGGGAGGCAAAAACAAACTCTGTAAATCGAGCTCCATATAAGCCCCATCCCAATATAGTGGAAAAAGCAAAACAGCAAAGAGCCACTGCAGTAAAAATACTGGACCATGCTCCATAGGTGCTGGTAAAGCCTGAAATCGTAAGTTCAGCGCCGGCTTCTCTTCCGAAAGGAATATCTACCCCGCTGCATAAGATCACAAGCGCCGTCAGCGTACAGATCACAATGGTGTCCGCAAACACCTCAAAAATTCCAAAATATCCCTGTTTAACCGGTTTTCTGGTATCCGCCGTTGCATGAGCAATGGAACCGGTTCCCAAGCCCGCTTCATTAGAGAAGATCCCTCTGGAAATTCCCTTCTTCATGGAAAGAATAAAGCTTCCTACTGCACCTCCCGTAAATGCTCTGGGAGAAAAGGCCGAAGCAAAAATCGTAGTAAAAACAGAGGGAACTCTATCAAAATGAAGGAAAACAACTCCTAAGGACAACACGACATAAAACAAAGCCATAAAGGGAACCAGCTTTTCCGTCACCTGTCCAATTCTCTTGATTCCTCCCAACAAAATCAAAGCAACCAGCACGGCAATCACTATGCCGATGAAAAGATTCACCTTTCCATTTCCCTCTGTGGGCAATAAGGAAAAATGAAACAGGGCTTCATTAATAGCCGCTGTAATCGTATTTACCTGGGTCGCGTTACCGGTGCCAAATACCGTAAGAATACCAAAAATTGCATAAAGGTAAGCCAAAAAAATCCACTGCCTGCCCAGTCCATTTTTGATATAGTACATGGGACCGCCCAACAGCTCTCCTTTTTTATTGCTTTCCCGATAATAAACCGCCAAGGTAACTTCGCAGAACTTGGTGCACATCCCTAAAATTGCGGACATCCACATCCAAAAGACTGCTCCGGGACCGCCGATACTGATGGCTCCCGCCACACCGGCAATATTTCCCGTTCCGATGGTGGCCGCCAAAGCAGTGCAAACCGCCTGAAAGGGTGTCAAAGCCCCGTCCTTTGCCTCTCTTTTACGGAAAATTCTTCCGATTGTTACCTGCATAGCCTCAGGAAAATTCCGAAGCTGTAAAAATCCGGTGCGGATACTCAGATACAAACCCACACCAAGAATACAGGCCATCGCCGGCACTCCCCAAATAAACCGGTTCACCAGCCGGTTGGCCTCAATCAACATATTCATCTTTTTTACCCTATCTGTTCTATACTCTAAATATTCTACGCTCTAAATGCTCTATGCTCTGAATGTTCTATACTCTAATTATCTACTAACCTATCAAGCTGTTGACTTCTACCCGAATAGGATATTCTTCCTGTTCCTCCAAAGATCGTTGCCGCATCACTCTATCAATAGCCACATGACTGGATTCCGCACTTGCTCCAACCAATAAAATCATGTATTGTTTGTTACCGCAGCGAACCACCACATCTCCCCTTCGAATCGTCTTGCTCAAAAGACCTCCAAAGTTCCTCATTCGATTTTCCATTCCTCTGCGATCTGCATCCGAACTCTCTTCTACCGTAAACAAAACCATCTGTACCGGAAGCTGTGCTCTCTCTCCCGTCCGCTTTAAAAAATGATAGATACTGCAAAAATCCTCATAATCCACCATATAAGCACCGGGGAAATAATCTCTGCCCTCGATTCTTTTCTGAATCTCCGGCAAGGAAACCACGTTGCTGATTTCCTCTTCTTCCTCCTGCTCTTCCGAAAAAACGAAATATCCCCCATGTCCTGCGGACTTTACATGATACATGGCTTCATCCGCCTTTTGGTAAAGACTTAAAAAGTCGGAGCCCTGTTGAGGAGCCATAGCAACACCTATGGAAATTCCGAATTGTCCTGAAACGGAGGAGCCTAGTACATGTTCCAAGCAAGATTTCACCTTGAGGCAAATTTCCTCGCAACGATCCTGTAGAGCATCCTCATTCCAGAAGCCTCGATAAAAAATTATGAACTCATCACCGCCAATACGCCCCAAAACATCATCGGAACGCACCAGTTCCTGTAGCACCTTCGCCACTTCCATCAAAACCTGATCTCCCATCTCGTGACCGAAACGATCATTT
>CALHIC010000482.1 GCA_938030845.1 uncultured Oribacterium sp.
TGGAATTAGATCAAATGCGGGCGGTTAGTCCGGTGTGTCTTGTATAGCTTAGGATTATTCCCTAAGCAAAGTAAAACAGTCGGAAAGATACTTACAGCAAAAACAGATGGCAAGATGTGGCTGAGATGGCCGGCGCCAGGCTAAGGTCCCGGAGCTTCCGGGGGCGTAGGATTGTTGGAGAATTGTACTCCAGGGATTACTAAGGTCCGAGCGCTTTCGGGGGTGCAACTCCCCCTGCTGGAAGGGGCGAATACCCCTTACCTTACAAAGTATCTTGTGGCTGTTTCTTTTTAAAAGGAGGTAGGAGCAATGTTTTTAGAGGACTTAAGAAAAGAAGAGAATCTGACATATACGGAGAATGGCGCTCTTACCAACAGGAGCACAAATTCTTACTGTCTGGATCTTTTTGCTACCATTGGTGCTTTGCGAAATGCTGAGGACAGTGAAATCATTTCCCGATTTATCAAGGCCTATACGGAAGACAGGAATTTAGCTATGAAAATTCTTTTCTTCGCAAGAGACATTCGAGGTGGTCTTGGGGAGAGAAGAGTGTTTCGGTCTATATGGAAGTGGCTTTCTCTTCATGAGGCGGAGTCCGTTCGAAAGAATATCACAAATGTTCCGGAGTACGGAAGATTTGATGACCTTCTTTCCATTCTGGACGGACCTTGCGAAAAGGATATGCTTAGCTTCATAAAAGAGCAGTTGGATAAGGATCTTGCTGCCCTGAAAATCGGAGAGAGCGTTTCTTTATTGGCCAAATGGCTTCCTTCCGTGAATACCAGCAATAAAGATAGCGTTAAAAGTGCAAAGAAACTTGCAAAAGCTTTAGGCTTTAGCGATGCGGAGTATCGTAAAGTCCTTGTTTTACTGCGGGCGGAAATAAAGTTGATGGAGAATTACCTTCGGGAGAAGGACTATTCCTTCTCTTACGAAAAGCAGCCCTCTAAAGCTTTGTATAAGTATAGACTGGCTTTTCTTAGAAATGACAGAGAGAGATATTCTGCCTTTTTGGATAAGGCGGAAAGTAATCCACCTGTAATGAATACAGGAACCTTGACGCCCTATGATGTCGTAGCATCCATTTTCCGTAGAGATATGGAGAAAGAGGAAATCACGGAAGAGGAACGTCGTTCTATGGACGTCACCTGGAAGGCTCTTCCTGACTATACAGGGGCGGAAAATGCTCTTGCGGTAGTGGACGGTTCCGGTTCTATGTATTGTGGCTGGGGCTCCGGTTATATGCCGGCAGCAGTGGCACAGTCTTTAGGGATTTATTTTGCGGAGCACAACAAGGGCTGTTTTCATAAGCATTTTATTACCTTTTCCGAAAATCCGAGACTGGTGGAGGTGCAAGGCAGAGATATTGTAGATAAACTTACGTACTGCGTAAGCTTTAATGAATGTGCCAATACGGATTTACAGAGAACCTTTGATTTAATTCTGAATACAGCCATTCAAAACAAGGCAAAGCAGGAGGAAATTCCTGAAAAACTCTATATTATTTCGGACATGGAATTCGATTGTTGTGCGAACCATGCGGAAATGACGAATTTTGAGTGCGCAAAAAAGAAGTTTGCAAAGTATGGCTACAAGCTTCCGCAAATTGTATTTTGGAACGTGGAAAGTAGAAACCTGCAACAGCCTGTTACAAAAAATGAGCAGGGAGTGGCCTTGGTTTCAGGGACTTCTCCACAGATTTTTTCCATGCTGTCCGAGGGGATTTTAGATCCTTATTCCTTTATGCTGGAAACACTATCTTCCGAACGCTACGAAAGGATTTGTGCGTAGAGAGGATGCAAAAAGCGGAAATTGCTGAGATAGAACAGCATTTTCCGCTTTTGATTCATAACGAGTATCGCTCGTAAAGCATATAGTATATCTTTTTTGGTTAGAACATTTCCGCAAGTTCTCTAGCTGAAGCCACCATGGACTTTATCTGTCGGGCGATTTTCGCCATATTCCATTTCTTCCATGCCTTCTTATTCTTTGGGGGAGTGAATAAGGCCAAGTCGCTTTTCACTATCAAGTAAATTCGGTCGTCGTTTAAGGAAAAGCCTAACCCGGAAGAAATTTGTCTGTCAAACCAGGAAATCATAGTCGGTGTCAGAAATTTTCGTGCAGCCTGTTCATCGGTGCAGAAGATATTGTAATGTTCATTGTGGGTAATATCTTCCACATCGATTTTCTTTTCTCCGTCACAGGCAGGAAAATGCCCTCCATTTGTTTCTTTCCCCCACACTTTCTCCGTGGGAACAATTCTTAGCTGTCCTTCAAAATGAGAATGATATTGTAAAGTATAAATTTGCCCGTAGAATTCGTATAAACCTTTCCTGTCTTTTCCCTTTTGGGGAGAGTAAGCATATAAGTCGGTGATTTTAAGCCCATTTTGCTCCTGCAAATCCAGTAAACCGGCCGGGTAGTAATAAGAAAAAATCGGCACAGCTTTTTTAAATGCATTTAGAGGAAGATTATTGTTCCCGTCAAATTCTGCCTTGGGAAGAATGATTCTCATCATTGGAGGGAGTATTCGATTCAAATAGACTTCCTTAGTATCCGGTATTTTTATTATTTTAAAAATAATACTAAGAATTGCGGCTATGATGTATAGACCAACGATAGCCAGGAGAGAAGAACCAACTATCCCCCAAAGATACTTATTATAAAGCAGACATATGCCCTGAAAGACGGTAAAGTGATTCCCGAGATATATCAGGATAGGCGAAACCAAAATACTTAAAAACGGAAGAGCGGAGAACAAGATTAAAAAAGGTAAGACAGGGCTTTCTTCGAGGTAGAAGCTTCTCTTTATTGCTTTTCGAGCTTTTTTGAATTTCGGAGACTTCCAAAGTTCTTTAAGCTTTTGTCGTTCTTCTTCTGTTAAATCAATTTGATGCATCGTCCTTCCTTTCTTATATTTTGGTTCTTATTGAAACTTTTTAAGTATAACATAAAGGAGCGACTTTTTGATGCAAGTGATGAAAGAATTTTTATAAGGCTAAACAGTTTTAGCAGGTCTTTTGTGTTATGATATTTCACAAAGCCTTATAGGAGTGTGATTTATGCAAGTGACCATCAATGATGATTTTGACTTAGAGAAAATAATTGATAGCGGACAGTGCTTCCGGGGAAAATGTTTGGAGGACGGAAGCTATCGTTTTATCTCCGGAGATTCCGCCATTTACCTTCGGCCCAAAGACAGAGAAGCCGGAGTGTATACGGTGTCCTGTGATCAGGAAAGCTGGGAAACAATCTGGTTTCCCTTTTTTGATTTGGAAAGATGCTATAGCGAAATCGCAGTTTCGGAAAGCGGAAAGCATGAATTCGTGGATCAGGCTATTGCCCATGGACGAGGAGTACGACTCCTACGGCAAGACCCTTGGGAAATGCTGCTTACCTTTATTATTTCCCAACGGAAAAGTATTCCGGCCATTATCAAATCCGTGGAAGCGCTCTCGGAAAAATACGGACATGATATTGTTACGGAACAGGAAAGGCTAAAGGCATTTCCCTCTCCGGAAGAAATGAAGGAAGCTACAGCGGAAGAGCTGGCAGCCTGTGGTCTTGGCTATAGGGTGAAGTACATTTTGGACGCAATACAAAAGGTTAATAGTGGAGAGCTGAATTTACAAGCCATTGCAGAACTTCCCGACCATGCATTGCTGGAAAAGCTGCAGGCCGTCATGGGCGTAGGCATAAAGGTGGCAAACTGCATCGCCCTATTTGCCTACGGCAGAACCGCCTGCGTTCCGGTAGATGTCTGGATTTTCCGCGCCATAGAGAAAGAATGCGGTGGAGTATCTCCATTTTCCTTGTATGGGGAAAATGCAGGGATTATCCAGCAATATATTTTTTATTATGAGAGAGGGGTAATCGGGCGCAAAGATGGATGAAAATGAATGAGTGCTGAACAAAAATCCACTTTATACCATTGCAACTGCTTTAGTCTTTATTGAAATATTTCCGTAAGTTGCATTGCTGTTTGGGTCATAGCTTTTATTCGCCATGCAATTTCTTCAATATTCCATTTCTCCCAAGCTGCTATATTCTTGGGTGGATCGAAGATAATTAAGTTGCTTTGAATAGCCAAATAAATATGATTATCTGTTAAGAAGAAAGTTAATCCTCTAGGAACTTGTTTGTCAAACCAGGCAAGCATGGCCGGTGTTAGAAAATTTCGTGCTGCTTCTATGTTAGAACAGTAGATGTCATAATATTCGTTATGAGGAATATCTTTCACATCAATTTTTATCTCTCCTTCGCAGGGGGCAAAATACCCTCTATTTCTTCCTTTCTCCAACAGCTTATCTGAGGGAATAACTCGTAGTTGTCCGTCAAAATGGGAAGAATAGCTAAAGGAAAAAATCTGTCCTTTAAATTCGTATGCGTGAGTGCCAACTTTCTTCTTTTTTGGACTGTAGGCATATAAGTCTGTGATTTGGAGATCATTTTGATGCTGCAATTTAAGTAAACCGGACTGGAGATAGTATGAAAAATTTGGCAGAGCCTTTTTTAAGCTTTTAGTGGGAAGTTTTTCTTCATTAAATTCCGAGTCGGGAAGAATAATATTTATCGTTGGAGGAAGTGAACGTTTTAAATATATTTCTCTTGGACTAAACTTCTTTAGTTGTTTTTCAATAAGCTTGGTGATAAGCAGTATGATAGCTCCCCCGGCGGCTATAGCAAGAATGCAAATGGGTATTATGAGGAGCCATACTAAGCCCTCAAAAGGACTAATCAATCCATATAAGACAACATATGCAGATAAGATGCTGAAACGATATAAAATACATGCAAAAAAAATAAGTAAACACAATATAAAAATAGATGGAATAGGATGTGATTTATAAATGCATATCTTCAAGATATTCCAGTCCTTTTTAAATTGTGGGTTCTCTTGAAGTTCTTTGAGTTTTTGTCGTTCTTCTTTACTCAAGTCAATTTGGTTCATATGCTTCCTTTCTGAAGTCTTATCGAAAGATAAGTTTTTTCAATTGTCGGATGGTCCTTTACCGGAGTTGTTTAACATGATTTCCACTAAGTATATTTTTGACGATTTTATGTTTTTTTAAGTATAGCATGGAATGTGTTGTACATTGAAGAAAAGAACAAAAAATTTATTAATATTGTATATCTTGGGGAAAATCATATACAGAATAATGGACGAATTAAACATAGCCATGGTAGAATAAAAGACAGTTTTCTGATAGAACAGAATAGTAAAAATACAGTAAAGGAGTAAACATCATGGCAAATTACAATATCGATACCATCTGTGTACAGGGAGGCTATGAGCCGAAAAAAGGAGAGCCCAGAGTAGTACCTATCGTACAATCCACAACCTTTAAATACGAGACTTCCCAGCAAATGGGAGACCTTTTTGACTTAAAGGACTCCGGCTATTTCTATACCAGACTGGCTAACCCCACCAATGATGCTGTGGCAAATAAAATCTGTCAGTTGGAGGGCGGAGTAGCGGCGATTTTAACCTCTTCCGGTCAGGCGGCAAATTTCTATGCCATTTTCAATATTGCCTCTGCGGGGGATCATGTGATTGCTTCTTCCGCAATCTATGGCGGAACCTACAACTTAATCGCAAAGACCATGAAAAACATGGGCATTGAAACGACCTTCGTGGACCCGGACATTTCTGCAGAAGACTTGGAGTCCAAGTTCCGTCCCAACACAAAGCTGGTTTTTGGAGAAGTCTTAGCGAATCCGGCCTTGAAAATCTTGGACATCGAGAAATTTGCCAAGGCAGCGCACAAGCACGGTGTTCCTCTTATCGTGGATAACACCTTCCCCACTCCGATTTTCTGTAGACCTTTTGAATGGGGAGCGGACATCGTGACGCACTCCACCACAAAATACATGAACGGCTTTGCCAATGCGGTTGGTGGCGCAGTTGTGGATTCCGGAAACTTCGACTGGACCAAGTATAGCGAGAAATTCCCGGGACTAACCACTCCGGACGAAACCTACCACGGAACAGTCTATACGGAGAGCTTCGGGAAGGCGGCTTATATTGTGAAAATGACCACCAACCTGATGCGTGATTTAGGCTCCATTCCTTCTCCGCAAAACTCCTTCTACCTGGGCGTAGGTCTGGAAACTTTGCACTTAAGAATGGAAAGACATTATGAAAATGCCTTGGCTTTAGCAAAGCATTTGGAAAAGCACCCGAAGGTATCCTGGGTTTCCTTCTCCGGTTTGGAAAATGACAGCCAGCATGAATTGGCTAAAAAGTATCTGCCAAAAGGCTCCTGCGGAGTAATTTCCTTCGGCGTAGTTGGAGGAAGAGAAGCGGCTGTAAAGTTTATGGATTCTCTGAAGCTGGCTGCTATTGTAACTCACGTTGCGGATGCCAGAACCTGTGTGCTGCACCCGGCATCCACCACCCACAGACAGATGAATGATGAAGAGCTGCTGGCAGCAGGGGTATCTCCTGACCTTATCAGAATGTCTGTAGGCATTGAAGATGTGCAGGACATCATTGCAGATGTGGACCAGGCATTGGAGAAATAAAGCGGACGATATATTTCATACTAAAAAAATAAAACCGAATGTCGAATGGCATCCGGTTTTATTTTTATAGCACTTCCACCTGACAAGAGCGCAGAGTCTCCAGAGCAGCTTCGTGTTTTTCCTTCGTAACTCCGGCACAACACCGGCTATCTACAGAGAGAGGGACTTCCGGTAAAAATGCCTTTAGAAGAAGGGCATTGGAAACCACGCAGATATCGGTACATAAGCCTACAAGCTCGATGGAGAAATCCTGTTCTTTGCTTTTAAGTTCCTGACAGAGGGATTTCATAGCATTTGCCAACTCCAAACTTCCAAAGCCGGGCTTTTCAAAGAAATGATCCGCTAAGATTAAGTCTTGAAGAGTGCTATCCAACTACCAGCCCTCCGTTCCCTTAATGCAGTGAGAGATAGGAAGATTTTTACCCTCTTGGGTGGAGAGGTAATCTTCCTTATGAGTGTCTAGGGTTGCGTAAACAACCTCTTTGGGATAGGAGAGGATCTTTTCTTTTACCTTTTGGACAATGGCTTCCGCTTCCTTTGTTCCTAAAGAACCGTCAATAAAGTCCTTCTGCATATCTACTACAATAAGAATTTTCTTCATTTTCCTTCCTTCTTTCTGAGTCGATATATTAATTCCAATTAATTTTTTTATTATTGTTCACGATATCAAGCAAGCACATATTGATTAATGTTTGTGAAGAAACATCCAGCTCTTCAGCTTGTTTTTGGAAGTAATTCATCACAGTAGGGCTTATCTGTATAGTTGATTGTTCTTTTAACTTTTTTGCATAAGGATTTTTTTTCGGATTTAATTCTTCAATGTTATATTCTTCTCTCATTATTCATTCTCCTTTATATAAATTAGGCGTTCGTTCTTTGTTGCTTTCCTAGCAGAGATTAATCGAATGACCTCACC
>CALHIC010000483.1 GCA_938030845.1 uncultured Oribacterium sp.
AGTAACGGTCCTTACAGGTTGGAGATCCGCCTCTCTGCATGTGTCCTAAAATGGTAGCTCTGGTTTCGATACCGGTTGCCGCCTCAATTCTCATTGCCATGGAGGAAGAATGTCCGATTCCCTCCGCATTGATAATGATGTAGTGCTTCTTTCCTCTTTTTCTGCTCTCGATAATGCGGTTAATGATGGCCTGCTCGTCTCCATCATACTTCTCCGGCAAAAGAATTTCTTCCGCAACATTTGAAACACCGCACCAAAGAGCGATATAGCCTGCGTGTCTTCCCATTACCTCGATAATGGAGCAACGCTCGTGGGAGGTAGAAGTGTCTCGAATCTTATCAATAGCCTGCATAGCGGTATTGATAGAAGTATCAAAGCCAATGGTGTAATCTGTGCAGGCAATATCCAAGTCAATGGTTCCGGGAACGCCGATGGTGTTAATGCCTAAAGCGGACAGCTTTCCGGCTCCCATAAAGGAACCGTCTCCTCCGATAACCACGATGCCGTCAATACCGTGCTTCTTACAAATCTCCGCACCTCTCTTCTGGCCTTCAGGAGTTGTAAACTCCTTACATCTGGCGGTATACAGTACAGTACCTCCACGGCTTACTATATCGGAAACAGAGTGGCTGTCCAATTCTTTAATTTCTTCCTCTAAAAGTCCTGCGTAGCCACGCATAACACCCTTAACCTTTAAGCCATTGTGAATCGCGGTTCTTACCACGGAACGAATAGCCGCATTCATTCCGGGAGCATCTCCTCCGGAAGTTAAAACACCAATTGTTTTTACTGCTTTCCCTGCCATAACTGCCTCCAATCTACCTTACTGTTTTGATTTTATTCTTTACCGTTTCTCTATACCGGTCTTACCACCTGTTCCGCCATGTATTTATTTCTGAACGAGTACATTATATTACTCTATCCTTAAGCATTTTTCAAGGATTTTAGCTGTTCTTTCACATTTTCCGGACCTACAATTTTTGCAAGATTTTCCAGCAATTCTTGGGAAGATTGTACAGCATAAAGCTTCCCTAAGCGTTTTATAGCCTTTTCTTTCCTAAGGTAAATGGCCACGGTGCTTTCGCCCCCCTCTTGAGACAGGCATTCCAAAACTTCCTTTTCCTTCTCCAGATAGGCCTCTTTGTCGGAAAATTGCAACCAAATTTCTTTCGGCAAATTTTCAAAAGCTATAATTTTTTCCGCAATCAATTTCCCGTTGGCTTCGTCATTCATCTGCACTCTGCCGTAGACAAAGACTTTCTTGTCCTCCTGAATCAGCTCCTCCGTAAGCTCGTAGGTCTTAGGGAAAACCACCACTTCCATGGAGCCGGTATTGTCTTCCAAGGTCACGAAGGCCATCATGTCATTTTTCTTGGTAATCCGCCTGTTAATGCCGGTAATCATCCCTCCTACGGTACAATGCTCATCGTCCACAAGATTCTTCTCTTCCTCAATCGCTTCCAAAGAGAAGTCTCTGGCTCTTCTGCTGCAAAGCTGCTTTAAAAGGGCTCTGTCACTGTCCAGAGGATGTCCGGAGAGATAAACGCCTAAAGCATCCTTTTCATTTCGTAAAAGCTCTGCCTTGGGAAATTCTTCTAAATCCGGAAAAATTAGCTCAAATTCCTGTCTTTCCTCCGCCTCTTCTCCCAAAAGGTCCAAAAGGCTCATCTGTCCTGCAATCTGATCCTTCTTTCCCTTCTGCAAATCCTCCAAAACCTCCGGAAGCATCACCAGCTTTTCCCTTCTGTTTCCTTCCAGATTGTCAAAGGCTCCTGCATGGATAAAGGACTCCATGGCTCTTCGGTTAATGCCTCTTTGGCTTAGGCGTTGCACCAGATCTTCAAAGTTTCTAAAGGGACCGTTCTTTCTTTCCAGAATAATCTGCTCAGCGGCGGATCTTCCTACACCCTTCACCGCAGAGAGGCCGTAACGAATCTTTCCCTCTTTCACAGAGAAGCCCACCTCCGCCAGTTGAATATCCGGAGGCAGAATCTCTATGCCCTGTTCCCTGGCCACTTCGATATATTCAGCGGTTTTTACCGTGTTATCCATAAAGGAGCTCATGGTGGCCGCATAAAATTCCGGAGCATAGTAATACTTTAAATAGGCGGTTTGATAGGAAAGCAGGGCATAGCTTACCGCATGGGACTTGTTAAAGGCATACTTGGCAAAGTCAATCATCTTGTCATAAATCCGATTGGCTACCTCTTCAGAAATCCCCTTGGAAATACAGCCTGCAATGCCTTCTTTCGCATTGCCGTAGACAAAACTCTGCCTTGCCGCCTCCATAACGGAGGTCTTCTTCTTGGACATGGCTCTTCGCAA
The DNA here is from genome assembly GCA_938030845.1 of uncultured Oribacterium sp. Classification (GTDB taxonomy): domain Bacteria; phylum Bacillota; class Clostridia; order Lachnospirales; family Lachnospiraceae; genus Oribacterium. Next base: position 2,326 of record CALHIC010000483.1, read on the forward strand.
GAGATCGGAGCCTCCCATGGTAAAACCGGCCAGATCCCGCACAATCTGCATAACCTGCTCCTGATACACGATTACCCCATAGGTATTTTTCAGGATGGACTCCATTTCCTTACAGTCATAGTGTACAGTAGCAGGATTTTTCTTTCCCGCAATGTAGTCCGGAATAAAGTCCATGGGGCCCGGTCGATACAGGGCCACTCCCGCAATAATGTCATCCAGACAGGAGGGCTGTAATCGTTTCATAAAGTTTACCATCCCCGCAGATTCCAGCTGGAACACTCCGGCGCAGTCTCCTTTGGAAAGCATGGCGTAAACCTTGACATCATCATAGGGCAGTTTATCCAAATCCAGCTTTACCCCGTGATTTTCCTCTATAAAACGAAGGGCATCCTGAATCACCGTCAGGGTTCTAAGCCCTAAAAAGTCCATCTTTAATAACCCCAGCTCCTCTATGGTGGTCATGGTAAACTGGGTGGTAATGGAACCGTCGGAACCTCTGGACAACGGCACATAGTCGGAAACCGGAC
>CALHIC010000484.1 GCA_938030845.1 uncultured Oribacterium sp.
ACTTTTTTGGCAGGAGTAGTAATTGTGCTGATTTTTAGTTTTAATGTAGCTTACTTTGGCATTGATATGGATACATATAAGGATTTTTTTGAAATGTTTTGGAATCTAGTTTTGAGCGGAAAGGGTTTTGGAGAGTTAAGTCTTTATGTGATTCGTTTTCTTGCCACTGCAGCGGCCTTTTGGGTTTTTCTTTCCACCATGGCAATTTTATGTGTTACGGTACAGGCCAGTATGTTTAAAGGAAAGGCATTTGCTCTAGTAGTCAGCATTATTGCCTTCTTTTGCCTCTTTTTATATCTGTTCAGCGCTTTGCCGGAGCTTGCCGCCACAATATCCTGGGAGTACAAAGATCCGATTTTTTATGGAATGATTATAGTATTATCTGTCGGCTTCTTTGCACTTTCATCCTATCTTTTAGAGAAGCAAAGAAATTTTTAAAAGGCGAAGAGGGAAGATTCTTTCAGTGGATCAAAAAGAAAAGAGACAGTTCATTCATCCTGAACAACAATAGATTTCCTTTTCAGAACAGGGAAAATGGAGTATACTATACGAAATTCTCATCATAGCAGGTTCTGCCCTTAGGGCATAGGAGCATTTGCTTACGGGAAAAACATAATGACTAAGAATGGACAGAAGATAGGGATTGGAGGAAAGACAATGAAAGGAAAAATCTCCTCTCATTACGGTGAGGTACAAATCTCCGAAGAAGTCGTTGCAAGCTACGCAGGAAATGCAGCAGTTTCTTGCTTTGGTATTGTTGGAATGGCTGCGGTTCCCATTTCCGGAAAGGGACTGGCAAAGCTTTTGAAGCAGGAAAGCTATCACAAGGGTATTTCCGTGGAAATCCAGGGCAATGAAATCAGTTTGGACTTCCATGTGATTGTGGCTTATGGCGTGAGCATTCAGGCTGTGGCTGAGAACCTGATGGAAAGTGTAAGATACAGAATTTCACAGTTTACAGGAATGAAAGTTAAACGAATCAATGTGTATGTAGAAGGGGTTCGGGTAATCGATTAAGTTTCAAAGAAATAGGAGGAATTTACCTGTGGGTAAAGTACTAAGTGCAAGGGATTTGCAGAAGGCTTTCTTAGCCGGGGCAAATCAGCTGAATGCAAAGAAGGATTTGATTAATGAGTTAAATGTCTTCCCGGTTCCGGACGGAGATACAGGAACCAATATGACCATGACAATCCTTTCCGCAGCAAAGGAAGTGGCAAAGATTGAGGGAGGAAGCTTAAAGGAGATTTGTAAGGCTATGTCCAGCGGATCTCTTCGTGGAGCCAGAGGAAACTCCGGCGTTATCCTGTCTCAGTTGATTCGTGGATTTACGAAGGAATTATTGGAAGTCAAGGAAGTTGACAGCATTGTTTTGGCGAAGGCCTTCCAAAGAGCTGTGGAAACAGCCTATAAGGCGGTAATGAAGCCGAAGGAAGGAACCATTTTAACCGTTGCCAAGGGGATGGCGGATAAGATTATGGAGCTGTCTTTAACAGAAGAGGAGATTTTGCCTCTTTTGGAGAAGGTAGTAGCCTACGGAGATGAGGTTTTAAAGAAAACTCCGGATATGCTTCCTGTTTTGAAAGAGGCAGGAGTGGTGGATTCCGGTGGAGCCGGTTTGATGTGCGTGATGGAAGGGGCTTTGCGTTCCTTAAAGGGAGAGAAGATTGAACTGGATTTGGAATTCAAGGAAGATTCCGGCGTTTCCGCATTAACGGGAGAGAGAAAGAGTAGAGGAGAGATATCCACTGCGGACATTCGTTTCGGTTATTGTACGGAATTTATGGTCAATGGTGACCACCCCTTCTCTGATGAAGAGGTGGAGAAGCTTAGAGACTACCTTTCCGGTATCGGTGATTCCATTGTTTGCTTCTCCGATGAGGATTTAATCAAGGTTCATGTACATACCAATCATCCGGGAGATGCCTTTGAGAAGGGCCTTACCCTGGGCTACCTTTCCAAAATGAAGGTAGACAATATGCGCCTTGAGCATCATGAGGTGTTGATTGAGGATGCTTCCCGTATTGCCGCCATGGAAAAGCTGGAAGAACAGCCTAAGGGTGCAGATGCTCCTAAAGAGTCTGAACCGGCAGAGGAAAAGGACTTCGGCTTTGTGGCCGTATGCTCTGGAGACGGACTGAGAGATATTTTCTTAGACCTTGGGGTAGACCAGGTGGTTTCCGGAGGACAGAGCATGAACCCCTCCACCGAGGATTTGTGTGCCGCGGTAGAGAAGATTCATGCCAAGCATGTCTTTATTTTACCCAACAACAAGAACATTTTACTGGCTGCTCAGCAGGTAAAGGATATCCTGGAGGATCGTTCCGTATCCGTAGTACCCAGTAAGACCATTCCCCAGGGAATTTCCGCAATGATTTCCTTCCAGCCGGAGGGAACGGTGGAGGAGAACCAGGAGGGCATGGAAGACAGCCTATCCATGGTTTCTTCCGGAGAAATTACCTATGCGGTTCGAGACACCAGCATTGACGGAAGAGAAATCCATAAGGGAGATATCCTTTTCCTGGGAGATCAGGGATTACTTTCCGCTGAAAAAAGCATTTCCTTGGCTATGAAGGAAGGCCTGGAGAAGATGGGAGAGGGAGAAATCCTGAGTCTTTATTATGGAGAGGGAGTAACGGAAGAAGAGGCTAAGGCCTTGGAGAAGGAGATTTTGGAGTATATGCCGAATCTTGAGGTGGAGGTTCACGCCGGCGGACAGGCAGTGTACTATTATCTTCTTTCCCTAGAGTAAGAGTCGTTTTTACAGAAATGTATTCGCTATTTAAACAAGCTTATTAATTCAGGGCAACCAAGCTTTCTGCGTTATAGCTTTGCACCGGGGGCACGCTTTCGCTAACCTCGCCTGATTCCAATATACACATCATTGTGGATGTTTTTATCTTTTAGGGGAAGAAAACCATGCATTATGCAGAAGTGAAATATTTCGATGTGGCAAATGGGCCGGGGATAAGAGTCAGTCTCTTTGTCTCCGGCTGTCCTCATGCCTGTCCGGGCTGTTTTAACGAGATTGCCTGGAATTATGAATATGGAGAAAAGTATACGGAGGAAGTGGAGGAGAAGGTTCTGACAGCCCTTTCCAAGCTGGAGATTCCGGGCTTAAGTCTCCTTGGCGGAGAGCCTCTTTATCCTGCGAATCTTCATG
>CALHIC010000485.1 GCA_938030845.1 uncultured Oribacterium sp.
AGAATATTTCACCCTGCAGTTAAAGGATCAGTACCATCTTTGGGCGGGGCTTTTAGAGGGTGAAATTCATGATTTATCTCTAGGAGCTTATCTTTTGAACCCTTTAAAGGATTCCTATGCCTATGATGATTTGGCCAGAGATTATATGGATCTTGTTCTGCCCGGGAAGAAGGAGCTTCAAAATCCTGCTGAAGAGGGATTATATTCCGCCTTTGTTTCTTGGCAGGCCAAAGATAGAATTTTTCAGGAACTGAAAGAGACAGAACAGTGGGAATTGTATCGGGATGTGGAGGAGCCTTTGATACCAGTGCTTTTCCGTATGGAGAAGGCGGGAATTTTAGTGGATAAGGAGGCTCTACTGTCCTACGGAGAAGAGCTGAAGAAGAATATTGCCATGTTACAGGAAGAGATCTACGCCATGGCAGGGGAGGAGTTCAATATTAATTCTCCTCAACAGCTGGGGGGAATCCTTTTTGAGAAAATGCAGCTTCCCGGAGGAAAGAAGACGAAGACCGGATATTCCACCGCGGTGGATGTTTTGGAAAAATTACAGGAAGACTATCCTATTGTAGGGAAAATCTTAGAATACAGAACCTATTCCAAGTTAAACTCCACCTATGCGGAAGGATTAAGCAATTATGTGGGAGAGGACCAAAGAATTCACGGAAGCTTCCAGCAGATGGTAACAGCCACAGGAAGGCTTTCTTCTACTGAACCGAATTTACAGAACATTCCGATTCGTACGGAGATGGGAAGGGTATTCCGTTCCGTCTTTATTCCTAAGGAGGGATCGGTTTTTCTGGATGCGGACTATTCTCAGGTAGAGCTTAGACTTTTAGCTTCTCTATCCAAGGATGAAAAACTGATTGAAGCCTACAGGAAGGATGCGGATATTCATAGAGTAACCGCCTCCGAAGTGTTCCACGTGCCTTTGAAAGAAGTAACGCCGGAGCTTCGAAGAAATGCCAAGGCGGTGAACTTCGGTATTGTCTACGGCATTTCCGCCTTCGGGCTTTCCGAAGGCTTAAGCATTTCCCGGCAGGAGGCCAAGGAGTATATCGAGCGCTATTTCACAAGCTATCCCAAAGTTAAGGAATATTTAGACGGAGAAGTAGCCTTTGCCAGAGAATATTCCTTTGTAAAGACCCTTTTTGGCAGACGCAGACCTTTACCGGAGATTCATGCCTCCAACTTTATGAGAAGAAGCTTTAGTGAGCGTGTAGCCATGAACGCTCCTATTCAGGGTACCGCAGCGGATATTATTAAAAAGGCTATGGTAATGGTAGATCGGAAACTGGCGGAAAAGAACTGTCAAAGCCGTATAGTTCTTCAAATCCATGATGAGCTCTTATTGGAAGTTGTAAAGGAGGAGCTGGAGACCGTAAAGGATATTCTGGTTTCCGCTATGGAACATGTAGTTTCTCTTCCGGTTCCCTTGATTGTAGAGGCTACTGTAGGAAATAACTGGGATGAGGCTCACTAAATGGAAATCGAAAAGAAGGATTTAATGCCCCTTAGCTTTTTGAAAAAGGAAAGATATACTGCTTCCTTTCAGGGAATGCGGTATTTTATGGAAAAAAAGGAAGAAGAAGGGGAGAATTATTTGTTGGTAGCCTGCTGGCCGTAGCCCTTTGCCTTTGCTTATACGAAAGAAGAGGAGAAAAGCTATAAAAGCTTTCCCTTTACGGAGGAAGGCTTGGAAGAAGCCAGGGCTTATTTAATGGAAGAATGGGAAAGGCGGAAAGGGTGAAGAAGGAAATCATTGGGGTAATCGGAGGGATTGCCAGCGGAAAATCTACCGTACTTTCCATCCTCCAAAGGGACTTTTCCTATCGTATTTTGCGAATGGACGAGTTGGCTAAAGCATTATATCAAGAAGAAGCTGTTTTAAGAGAAATAAAAAAGCTTTTGCCCGCTTCGGTATTTACAAAGGAGGGAGCTTTATCCTTTTCAATACTTAGAACTCTGCTATTTACTGAGCCGGAGAGAAAGAAGCATTTGGAAGAATTGATTCATCCTTTGGTTTTTCAAGAAGTATCTAAAGAAATAGAGCAGGTAAGATTACTGGGAGAAAAGCTTGCAGTGGAGACGGCTTTGCCCAATCAGGATTTTCTTTCTCAATGTGACCTAATTTTCTATCTGGATGCATCGGAGGAAACACGTTGTAAACGGCTAATAGAAAGTCGGGGACTGGAGAAAGAAGAAGCCTTTCAGATTATTCACAGCCAAAGCGTTGAGCGCTTTAAAGAG
>CALHIC010000486.1 GCA_938030845.1 uncultured Oribacterium sp.
CCGGTAGCCGGTTCCGGAGCCATTTCCTCCGGACAATTAATCGGGGTAAAGCGTTATCCTCAGGACGGAGAATTTGATACTTTATTTAATCCGGATCAAATGCTTGGCAAAATAGGAAACAGTCCCAAGGATATTGCCAAAGAAATGGGAGTAGCGACGCCCAGTGAGCCTCGTTTAGAGAATCCCATGGGAAAGACAAGCATTTTTATTGCTCCGGAATATAAGACGGAATACAAGAATAAAAACCTGGATTATAAAGAATATGCCAGCTTTGATGATGGAGGCTATAGAAATACTGCTTTTTACGCCTTTCTTTACCGTTATCCCAAAACGGATATTACAACAGCACAGAGTAGCGGACAGGATTTGGAGACCCAGCCGCTAAAGTACAAAAGTACTTTTTCTGTACAGGATATTTGGCAGGATGGGTATAGCGGTACACCCAAGGCGGAAAGTACTGCGGAACTGGAAGTATATGTACGAAAAAATATTGGGGGAGTAGCCCGTTTAGATAAATATACCGGCCAGCCAACCGATACCAATACCCAGTTGATTAAGGGAATGCAGACTCTTTTGGCGGAGGGAACTCCGGTGAGTCTCTCCTACAGTCTTTTTGCAGGTACCCATTTAAAGGATAGCGAGATTACTTGGAATGGAGATCATACGGCCTATACTACTGCCCATGGTTCCAAGGCGGAGATTTCCGATGGGGGAAGATATACCCTCTTTAGCATGGACAATATTAGCAGCAGTGACGGAAAGCCCACGGAAAGCGCCGGAGTACTAAGCTATCCTTCGACAGGGGGAGATCCTTATGTGCTGTCGGAAGATGACTATTCCTATGAGTCCTTTTATCTGGCGGACTATACCGCCTATGATGTGGAGTTTAACGGCTACAGTAATGAAAAAGCCGTGAATCCCAGCAAGGCCTATACTCGCTTTGCCCCCATTGAGGTTTACGGCAAGAAGAAGGGGGGAAGTGAAGAAAAGCTTGGAGAGCTCTATCTGAATGCAGCGGGATACAAAAAATTCCGCAGTGTATCCGGAGTGGAACAGGATGCTACTGTG
>CALHIC010000487.1 GCA_938030845.1 uncultured Oribacterium sp.
GCTCGGTAACTGCCTCTACGATTAAATCATCAATCTTTAGAGCATCTCCCACATGATATTCCTTCTTTGCCAAACGAGAATCCAGCTTAAAGGAAGCGATGGGAGAGTTGTCCTTGCTGGTATCCACCTTTACGGTATAAAGCTCATAGCCCCAGGAGCTGAAGCCTTCGTGGGAAACATTCTTTAAGGAGAAGCTCCACTGGTTGGCAGCAGCATCATACACGGATCTTGCCACTTCCTTATCCCCATCCATTAAGTGCATGTGGTCAATTTTTCCCTTAGCGGGAATGGTATACCGGAAGTTCTCTTTATCCAGCGTAATGGTAGAGCTGTCTCCATTTGCATAATGTACGTGGATTTCTGTAGGATATTTCTTTCGAATCTCTGCTCTCGGTACGATGGCGCTGACTAAGTCGATATCCATATCCTTTTGCAGAAAATGTACCAAAATCTCCTTGGTTCCTTCCTTAATAGGAGAACCCTGTGCAGGGCTGGTGCTGATACCGTACTGCGCAAATTCCTCGGGACTTACGACTTTCGTTTCTCCGCTTGGAAAATGTAGCTTTAGGCGGGTATCGCTTAAATCCAAAGTCTTACCGCTCTGGCTGGGGTTGGGACGGCTTTCAAATTCCATATAACTAAAGGGGGAAGCCTTCCGGCCTTCTTGCTTCTTCGCTTGATTTAAAGCATTTTCCAGGGCTGAGGTATGGGAACGAAGAGTTCTGGTGGCTCCTGCCAACCCGTCATAATACTTTCCGCTCTTACTGTTAACGGATTTTTTCACCTCATCAACAGAGTCCAAGCCTTTGACTCTTTCCAGAAGCCGGTCTCTGAACTTGGCAAAAAAGTCCGGTTGTGTGTCATCGGTAAAAACCACGCTTTCTGCGGAAGCAATCTTTCCGTTTTCAATCCGAACCTTTACGATATTCGCTCCCTTTTCCTGAAAATGGATGCCTTCCTTGGAGGTTCCATAGTAAATCCCATCGGTCAGCTGATTCTCCTCCTTAGGTTTTTCGGGATTTGGTGTTTCCGGATTTACTTTCTCGTTTTCATCCTTTTCTTCCGGGGCATTTTCTTCAAACTTAAAGCTCAGACTCAGCATAGCATTCTGATAAGCTACATCATGGGTATAATTCGGGAATTGCACGCGGAATAGAATTCCTCGTTTGTTTACTTCCACCTTCAATTCGTTGCCATCCTTATTGAAGGCTTTTGCGGTAAATTCCTTGTTGTTCCATGCTGTTTCAAACTTCTTGGGAACAGGAACCTGCACATAGGAAAGCATACCCTGTTTTTCTTCCCATTGAGCTTCGGTAAAGCTGTAGCGCTTTACCAGTTCTCCCGCCTTGGTACGAATCTCTACTTTAGCAGGAACCTGATTAGCCAGATCTTTTACGTTTACGGTAAAAGTCTGAGATAAGTCCACGCCGCCCTTTTGGTAGCGAACGGTAATGGTATTTTCTCCCACAGTATTTAATGCTGTGTTATTCTCCGGGCTAATGCTAAAGCCTGCGGCCTTTGCCAGCTCCCAGTTTTGATACAGTTTATTGTTACCCTGCTCGGTAACTGCCTCTACGATTAAATCATCAATCTTTAGAGCATCTCCCACATG
>CALHIC010000488.1 GCA_938030845.1 uncultured Oribacterium sp.
ATTTTTTATGACTTAAGTTTTTCTGTTTTCCTGTAATAAAAAAGACGTATCCCTTAAAAGATACGCCTTTTCTATACTCCATTTTTCGGAAAGTACAATCAGTCTTAGCACTGTGTTGTACTGACTTTATCTAAGTCTTAAACCGAAAATCCGATTACTTTCTTGGATTCTTAATCTGCGCCTGTGCTGCAGCAAGACGTGCTACCGGCACACGGAATGGAGAACAGGAAACATAATCCAGTCCGATATCGTGGCAGAACTCAACGGAAGAAGGATCTCCACCGTGCTCACCACAGATTCCTACGTGTAAGTGCGGATTTACAGGCTTTCCTAATTCGATAGCCATCTTCATCAGCTTTCCTACACCTACCTGATCCAGCTTTGCAAATGGGTCAGACTCAAAAATCTTGTTGTCATAGTAAGCATTCAGGAACTTTCCTGCGTCATCTCTGGAGAAGCCGAAGGTCATCTGGGTTAAGTCATTGGTTCCGAAGCAGAAGAAGTCTGCATTCTTCGCAATCTCATCCGCAGTAAGGCAGGCTCTTGGAATCTCCACCATGGTTCCTACCTGGTATACAAGATTTACGCCGGCCTTCTTGATTTCCTCGTCAGCAGTCTCTACAACTACCTTCTTAACAACATTGAACTCCTTCACTTCGGAAGTAAGAGGAATCATGATTTCCGGATTCATCTTCCAATCAGGATGCTTCTTCTGTACGTTGATTGCCGCACGGATAACTGCCTTGGTCTGCATAACGGCAATTTCAGGATAGGTAACAGCAAGACGAAGTCCTCTGTGTCCCATCATGGGGTTGAACTCGTGCAGGGAAGTGATGATATCCTTGATTTCCTGTACGCTCTTGTTCTTTGCCTTAGCCAGCTTCTCGATTTCCTCTTCCTCCTGTGGAACGAACTCGTGAAGAGGCGGGTCTAAGAAACGGATGGTAACAGGATTGCCCTCAAGTGCCTCATAGAGTGCCTCGAAGTCTCCCTGCTGGTAGGGAAGAATCTTCTCTAATGCTTCTTCTCTCTCTTCCTTGGTGTCGGATACGATCATCTCACGGAAAGCGAAGATTCTCTCGGGATCGAAGAACATATGCTCTGTACGGCAAAGTCCGATTCCCTCTGCACCAAGCTCTCTTGCCTTCTTAGCATCCTGTGGAGTATCTGCATTGGTACGAACGGCAAGCTTTCTGTACTTGTCAGCCCAAGCCATGATTCTTCCGAACTCTCCGGCAATGGAAGCGTCCACAGTAGGAATAACGCCGTCATAAACATTTCCGGTAGAACCGTCTAAGGAAATGAAATCTCCCTCGTGGAAGGTCTTTCCGCCTAAAGTAAACTTCTTATTTGCCTCGTCCATGACAATGTCGCCAAGTCCGGATACACAGCAGGTTCCCATTCCTCTTGCAACTACGGCTGCGTGAGAGGTCATACCGCCACGAACGGTCAGGATACCCTGAGCCACCTTCATTCCGGTGATATCCTCAGGAGAAGTCTCCAAACGAACCAGGATTACCTTTTCTCCGCGTGCTGCCCAAACTTCCGCATCGTCAGCAGTGAAAACAACCTTACCGCAAGCAGCTCCGGGAGATGCACCAAGTCCCTTTCCAAGAGGAGTAGCTGCCTTTAAGGCCTTCTGATCAAACTGTGGGTGAAGAAGGGTGTCCAGGTTACGAGGATCAATCATAGCAACTGCCTCTTCCTCGGTACGCATTCCTTCATCTACTAAATCACAAGCAATCTTTAACGCTGCCTGAGCGGTTCTCTTACCATTTCTGGTCTGCAACATATACAGCTTTCCGTGCTCTACAGTAAACTCCATATCCTGCATATCTCTATAGTGCTTCTCTAAAATCTGACAAACTTCTGTAAACTGCTTGAAGGCCTCAGGGAACTTCTGCTCCATCTCGTTGATGTGCATAGGAGTACGAACTCCCGCAACTACGTCCTCTCCCTGTGCATTGGTTAAGAACTCACCGAATAATCCCTTTGCTCCTGTTCCGGGATCTCTGGTAAATGCTACACCGGTTCCGCAATCGTCACCCATGTTTCCGAAAGCCATGGACTGAACGTTTACAGCGGTACCCCAAGAGTATGGGATGTCGTTGTCTCTACGGTAAACGTTGGCTCTTGGGTTATCCCAGCTTCTGAATACCGCCATAATAGCGCCGTAGAGCTGCTCCTTAGGATCGGAGGGGAAGTCGGAACCGATCTTGGACTTGTACTCTGCCTTAAACTGCTCAGCCAGCTCGTGTAAGTCCTCTGCAGTAAGGTCAACGTCCTGGGTAACGCCCTTCTTTGCCTTCATTTCATCGATAAGCTCTTCGAAGTACTTCTTTCCTACTTCCATAACTACATCGGAGTACATCTGGATAAATCTTCTGTAGCAGTCCCAAGCCCATCTTGGATTGTTGGACTTCTCAGCCAAAACTCTAACAACATCTTCATTTAAACCAAGGTTCAAGATGGTATCCATCATACCCGGCATGGAAGCTCTTGCTCCGGAACGAACGGACACTAACAATGGATTCTCATGATCTCCAAACTTCTTTCCTGTAATCTCTTCCATCTTAAGGATGTGTGCATCGATCTGCTCACGAATCTCGTCATTGATCGTCTTGCCATCCTCATAGTACTGTGTACAAGCCTCGGTAGTAATGGTAAATCCCTGAGGAACCGGTAAACCGATCTTGGTCATCTCCGCCAAGTTCGCTCCCTTACCACCCAAAAGCTCACGCATGCCTGCATCACCTTCTTTGAAAAGGTAAACCCATTTTCTTGCCATTTTGAATCCTCCTTAATAGATTACGAAAAATGAAAAAAATTTTTTCCATCCCCGTCATTTGAAGTAGTTGTCAGATTGTTCGTGATAAAATACGAAAATCATACTCCGTCATTATAAACAAGAATAAAATGATAGTAAAGGGAGGAAACAGGTAAATTCAGGTAAATTCAGGTAAATTCAGGTAAATTCAGGTAAATTCAGCCAAATTCAGAGATTCCTCACAAACCACT
>CALHIC010000489.1 GCA_938030845.1 uncultured Oribacterium sp.
CAAAAAGCAAAGGGGCAGGAAGAAGACAACGACCTTACTGACGTCCTTTCCGATCTTTTGAAGGATATGGAAAAGGATGCGAAGGATATCAATAAGCAGAAGGACTTTCAGCAGGAATGGGCATCCCGGCTGGAAGAGCTTGAGAATGCGAAAAAATCCGGAGAGGAGGCATCCAAGGCCTTTAAGGATGAGACTGATGCGTTCCGCATTGCTCTATTGTACGGCTCCGGAAAGGCTGTAAGTCCGAAAGATCTGGAATTTTTAAAGGAAAAAAATCCCAAAGCCTATGTCATGGCCATAGCCATGAGAAGCCTGCAAAAAACTGTCGAAGAGGACAAAAAGAAGAAATCCATTCGAGGAGAAGAAAAGGAAGAGCAGGGAGACAACGGCATGGATGCCATGAAAGATGCTGTTCAAGAGTCCTTGGAGAAAAAAGGAGACCTCGAAGCAAAAGGGATAAATCCGGTAGAGATGAATACGGAAGAAATGGAAACAGAATAAAAAAATTTTCGACAATGTCGGTCTGAAAATGAGGCAATTTGAGTTTGGTAGAAATTACAGATCCCCGCGAAGTGAAGGACTGTGACAATCAGTGAGTTGAAGCAAATTGCAGTATAGGTCTGAAAAGGGGGTAATTTGGGTTTGGCAGAAGTTACAGAGTCTCGGCGAAGTGAAGGACTGCAGAAAACATAAAGTAGAAGCGACAGATGCAGTATAGACATGAAAGAGAGTAAACTGAGCTTGCGGTATCTACGAACCTGCGAAGCGAAGGACTATAGAAATTGTAACGTAAAAGCGAATGATGCAGTATAGGTCTATAATAGGGGCAATCTGAGCCCGTCGGTACTTGCGAAAAACAAGAGAAACGTAGTTTTTCGCTTAGTATCCGCTACGTGGCGAGGTTAGCGAGAGCGTGCCCCGAATACAGACCTATACTGCATCTGAGCGTATACCTTTAATTTTTTCCAGTTCCTTCCCTCCACAGGGGCGAGCTTAGCGAGAGCGTGCCCGATTTCATGTCTATACTGCATCGGAGCTTATTCTTAAATAGTTACAGTCCTTCCCTTCGAAGAGCGCATTAAGCGGAATGCTCCTTTGCTTCTTCCGAAAGCTTCTCCTTCAGCCAGCCCTCCATTACGACAGCCTGATTAAAACGCTCTTCTTTAGTAGCATAGAGAAGGGTAACATTTTCATGAGCAAGATGCTCTCTAACCAAAGCAATAAATTGCTCCTTCTCAGGATTCTTCTCCAGCTCTTCCCAATACTTTTTCTCAAACAAGGGGAAATTCTCCTCTTTATGATTGAAAGTTTTGCGAAGAAAAGTAGAAGGGCTCATTTCCTTCGCCCAGTTATCCAAAGCGGCACGTTCCTTTGTGATGCCTCGTGGCCAAAGTCTATCCGTCAGGATACGAAATCCATCCTTATCTGTTTTTTCTTCATAAATTCGTTTACATTGAATAGAATACATTGTATAGCTCTCTTTCTACTGCGTTGTGAAGATTTTCTCTTTTGTAAGAGATTTTTCGGTGCTTCTCAGAAGATAAGATTTTGGGCAAATGATGTTATGGCTGGAACTTGTTCAGCTTCCGAAAATAAAATGCTTTCTTATACCGGATTAACCGCCCCATAGGGGCGGCTTTCCTTGATTTTTAATGAGTATCGTTTGCAAAGCAAATGTTACTTTGTTTATTCTTAATACCTATCGCGAGTGGTGCGTACGCTAGCTTCTATATTCTTAAAGGCTATCGCCGGTAAAGCATACGACCTCTCGTTTATGCTGTTTCCGGGAAGAAAATCTTCATGTCATCTTCTACGGTTCCGATTCCGGCAATACCGAAGTTCTCTACGAGAACCTTTGCTACATTCGGAGAAAGGAAGGCGGGAAGAGTTGGTCCAAGGTGAATGTTCTTTACCCCTAAGTAGAGAAGGGCAAGGAGAACGATAACAGCCTTTTGCTCGTACCAAGCGATGTTATATGCCAATGGTAACTTGTTTACGTCGTCTAAGCCGAATACTTCCTTCAGCTTTAAGGCGATTAAGGCTAAGGAGTAGGAGTCGTTACACTGTCCGGCATCCAAAACTCTTGGAATTCCGCCGATATCGCCAAGATCCAGCTTGTTGTACTTATACTTTGCACAGCCTGCAGTTAAGATTACGGCATCCTTTGGAAGTGCCTTAGCGAACTCTGTATAGTAGTCTCTCTTCTTCTGTCTTCCGTCACAACCTGCCATAACCACGAACTTCTTGATAGCGCCGGACTTTACAGCCTCTACTACCTTATCCGCAAGGGCAAATACCTGCTCATGAGCAAATCCGCCTACGATGGTTCCGGTCTCGATTTCTGTTGGAGCGGGGCAGGACTTAGCCTGTTCAATGATAGCGGAGAAATCCTTGATCTCGCCGTACTTTCCGCCGATGTGCTTGCATCCGGGATAACCTGCAGCACCGGTAGTCCAAAGTCTGTCCTTATAGCTGTCCTTTGGAGGAACGATACAGTTTGTGGTCATGAGGATTGGTCCGTTAAATGGCTCGAACTCTTCCTTCTGCTTCCACCAAGCATTTCCGTAGTTTCCTGCGAAGTGCTTATACTTCTTAAAGAAAGGATAGTAGTGTGCAGGAAGCATCTCGGAGTGGGTGTAAACATCTACGCCGGTTCCTTCAGTCTGGTCCAGAAGCATTTCCAGATCCTTAAGGTCATGTCCGGAAACCAGGATACCGGGGTTGTTACGAACACCGATATTTACGGTAGTGATTTCAGGATTTCCATAAGCGGAAGTATTTGCTCCGTCAAGAAGAGCCATACCCTCTACGCCGGCCTTACCGGTTTCTAAGGTAAGAGCTACCAAATCGTCTACGGAAAGACTGTCGTCCAATGTTGCGGCAAGAGCCTTCTGGATGAAAGCGTCAACATTGGCATCATCCTTTAAAAGCGCATTTGCGTGCTTGGAATAAGCGGCAAGACCCTTTAATCCATAGGTGATTAACTCTCTTAAAGAACGGATATCTTCATTTTCAGTAGCTAAAACACCGATGCTCTGTGCAAAGATGGGGTAATCCTTTTCTGCTACTTCTACGGTTGCTGCCTTAGGAAGCTTGGAGCTATCGGAAAGAGTCGCTCTTACGGAATCTCTCAGAGCAAAGGTCTCCTTGATATTTTCCACGATAGCATCCTTATCAAAGTTTGCATTGGTAATGGTGATGAAAAGGTTCATAGTTACTCTGTGGTTTAACTCCTGAGAAACTTCCTTTCCCTCGGCTCTTAATTGCTGAGCCACAGCGGATAATCCCTTGGTTGCATAAACCAAAAGATCCTGCATAGCAGCTACTTCCGGTTTCTTTCCGCAAACACCGGATACGGTACATCCGGAACAGTTTGCTGTTTCCTGACACTGATAACAAAACATTTTATTTTCCATTTTTTTCCTCCTGAAGAAAAATCGATAGACTCATTACTTTGCCTATCATACCTAGGAAATGAGAAAAAAGTGTTGCAGAGGCAACAAAACACTGATAAACTCTGTATATATAAAATACAATCTCTGAATTTTTAAATATTTTTTACGATAGCTTTGGAGAAAAATGCAGAAGAAACAGTCTATAGAGCAGAGAGAAATAGGGAAGAATCACGAATTTGCGAAGATGCAGAAGAAACTTGCTTTGTTCTAATTTTGCTAGTGGATATTATCCGGAAAAGGGTGTTATAGATAAAATTTAATAAAATCAATGAAATAACAGGAGAGAGGA
>CALHIC010000490.1 GCA_938030845.1 uncultured Oribacterium sp.
TTTCATCAAGGCTTCCAAATCATATTCGTCATAGAATTCTTTTTCCAGACCTAAGCTTAGTACCTTCATTGGCTTTAAGCTATAGAAGGAAGCAATTTTCTCTGCAAAACCTCCGGACAAAATGCCGTCCTCTAAGACCACCACCAACTCATGGTCTTTTTCCAGATTTTCAAGATATGCTTTATCCAAATGAGATAGAATGCCGGGGTTAATTAAAGTGGGCTTGATGCCGGTCTTTTTCTCGAGGTTTTTCGCCCCTTCTCTTCCTTCTTCATACAAGGAGCCTGTGGCAAAGATGGCGACCTTCTGCCCTCTTTGGATTTCCTGATAGGAAACAGGGAAAAAGCTCTTCTTTACCGCCGCTTCATCCTCCAGCACATTTCCCTCCGGTGCAAAAATCAATACCGGATGCTCTTTCTGCTCTAATGCCCAATCCAGTAATGAGAAGTATTCCCCTTTAAAGGCCGGAGCAAAGATTAAAAGATTCGGGATGGAATTGGCCATAGCCAAAAGGTACAGTCCCAAGTGGGTTTTATCCCGCATTCCCAGAATAGATGCGCTGTTTACCACCATGGTGATGGGAAGGGAATTAATGGCTGCATCGTGGGAAATCTGATCATAGGCTCTTTGCAGGAAGGTGGCGGAAGTAAAGAACACCGGCTTTGCGCCATTCTTTGCAGCACCACAGGCAAGGGTTACTCCTGTCTGCTCCGCAATCCCCACATCCACAAACTGCTTTCCTGCCTCTTTCCTTTGCTTTGCATGAAATCCCATGCCGCCGGGCACTCCTGCGGTAATAGCCAAGACTGCCGGATCCTTCTTCATTTTCGCCAACAAAAATTCCGCGGTAAGTTCTCCGATATCCTCCCCGGAAAAATCGTATTCTTCTCTGGTTTTTCCCGTTTCCAAATGGAAGGGCAGATGCCAGTGCCAGCTTTCCTTATCCTGCTCCGCAAACTTAAGCCCCTTACCCTTTGCGGTATGAATGTGAAGCACCACGGGTTTTTCGTAGCTCTTCGCCTTTTCCAAGGCTTTTACCAGAGACTCCACATCATTTCCCTGTTCCTCATAGAGATATTCCAGCCCCATAGCCCGGAACAGATTATCCTCAGCCTGGCCATTGCTTTCTCTAAGGCGTTTCAAGCCCTTATACATGCCCCCGTGGTTTTCCGCAATAGACATTTCGTTATCATTTAAAATGATGAGAAGCTGACTTTCCTGCTCCCCTGCAATGCTTAGTCCTTCCAGAGCCATTCCGCCGGATAGAGAACCGTCTCCAATCACCGCCACCACCTTTTCCGTTCCGGAAAGTAAGTCTCTGGCTTTGGCAAGTCCTATAGCCAAGTCAATGGAAGTGGAGGTGTGTCCGATGGAAAACAGATCATAGGGGCTTTCCTTAGGGTCGGTATAGGGTCCCACTTCATCATAGGAAGCCTCTTCCATATAAGCCTTTTTTCTACCTGTCAGCATCTTATGGG
>CALHIC010000491.1 GCA_938030845.1 uncultured Oribacterium sp.
CACAGCCCTTTTTTATGCTTTGGCTTTCGAGGAAGAAAGATGGTAAGAACTTCAAGAATGCGGAATAGGATTTAAAAATAATTATTTTAATAATGAATTAATTTTTCTTCCCTGGAATCTGTAAACATTTGGTGAAAACTTGCGTTTTTTCGTCATTTGTACTTGCAAAAACACATTGCCTGCAATAGAATGAACGTGCTGTTTAAGAAATTAAAAATGATTTATTATGTAGGAGGAAAAGGATATGGCAGTAAAAGTAGCGATTAACGGATTTGGACGTATCGGACGTTTGGCATTTCGTCAGATGTTTGATCATGAAGGAACAGAGATTGTTGCCATCAACGATTTGACCGATCCTAAGATGCTTGCGCACCTTTTAAAGTATGACTCTTCTCAGGGTAGATATAAGTATGGAGAGACAGTAGTTGCAGGAGAAGACTACATTGAAGTTAAGGGAAAGAAGATTAAGATTTATAAGGAGGCTGATGCTTCCAAGTTACCTTGGGGACAGCTTGCAGTAGACGTAGTTCTTGAGTGTACCGGTTTCTACACCTCCAAGGATAAGGCAAATGCTCATATCCAGGCCGGTGCTAAGAAGGTAGTTATTTCCGCACCTGCAGGAAATGATCTTCCTACTATCGTATACAACGTTAACCACGAGACCATTAAGGCAGAGGACAACATCATTTCCGCAGCATCCTGCACCACCAACTGTCTTGCACCGATGGCTAAGGCTTTAAATGATTTCGCTCCCATCCAGTCCGGTATCATGGCAACCATCCATGCTTACACTGGAGATCAGATGATCCTTGACGGACCACAGAGAAAGGGAGATTTAAGAAGAGCTCGTGCCGGCGCTATCAATATCGTTCCAAACTCTACCGGTGCTGCTAAGGCAATCGGCTTGGTTATCCCTGAGTTAAACGGTAAGTTAATCGGTTCTGCACAGAGAGTTCCTGTTCCAACAGGTTCCACAACCCTCCTTTTCGCAGTAGTTAAGTCTTCCAAGGAAGTTACCAAGGACGCTATCAACGCTGCTATGAAGAAGGCTTCCGATCCTGAGACCTTCGGTTACACTGAGGAAGAGATTGTTTCCAGCGATATCGTAGGAATGACCTTTGGTTCTCTTTTCGATGCTACTCAGACCATGGTATCCAAGGTGGGAGATGACCTTTATGAGGTTCAGGTTGTATCTTGGTATGACAACGAGAACTCCTATACTTCTCAGATGGTTCGTACCATTAAGTACTTCGAGAAGTTTGTAAAGTAATTTTATAGGCATAGATTTTTGCGGAAAGCCGCCGGAGAGAATCCGGTGGCTTTTTCCGAAGTAGAGAAGGAGAGAAGTATGGCAGAGTTAAATAAAAAAACCGTAGATGACATTTCCGTAAAAGGCAAGAGAGTTTTATGCCGTTGTGATTTTAACGTACCTTTAAAAGAGGGAAAGATTACCGATGAGAACCGTCTTGTGGCAGCGCTTCCTACTATTAAGAAGCTGATTGCTGATGGCGGAAAGGTAATTTTATGTTCTCACCTTGGAAAGCCAAAGGGAGAGCCTAAGCCTGAGCTTTCTTTAGCTCCTGTGGCAAAGCGTCTTTCCGAGCTTTTGGGACAGCCTGTGGTTTTCGCCAAAGATGATACTGTAGTAGGAGAAAATGCTAAAGCTGCAGTAGAAAAGATGAAGGACGGAGATGTGGTTCTTCTGGAGAATACTCGTTATCGTGCAGAGGAGACCAAGAACGGAGAGGCTTTCTCCAAGGAATTGGCTTCCTTGGCGGATGTTTTCGTAAATGATGCTTTCGGAACCGCACACAGAGCCCACTGCTCCAATGTTGGTGTAACTCAGTTTATTTCCGGACCTGCTGTAGTAGGCTACTTAATGCAGAAGGAAATTCAGTTCCTGGGACAGGCAGTAGAAAATCCTGTTCGCCCCTTCGTTGCCATTCTTGGCGGTGCCAAGGTCTCCGATAAGCTAAATGTAATCTCCAACCTTTTAGAGAAGTGCAATACTTTGATTATCGGTGGAGGTATGGCATTTACCTTCGTAAAAGCTATGGGATATGAAATCGGAAAGTCCTTAGTGGATGACGAGAAGCTTTCCTACTGTAAAGAAATGCTGGAGAAGGGTAAGAAATTAGGCTGTGAGATTCTACTTCCGGTAGATGCAGTTTGTGCGGCATCTTTCCCGGATCCTATTGATGATGCCAACTTGGCAGTAAAGACTGTGGATATTTCTGAGATTCCTGCAGATATGCTGGGCTTGGATATCGGACCGAAGTCTGCAGAGCTTTTTGCCAATGCGGTGAAGTCTGCAAAGACTGTGGTATGGAACGGACCAATGGGTGTATTTGAGAACCCTGTATTGGCTAAGGGAACCATTGCTGTAGCAAAGGCTTTGGCAGAGACAGAGGCTACTACTATTATCGGTGGTGGAGACAGTGCCGCAGCGGTGAATATCTTGGGCTTCGGAGATAAGATGACTCATATTTCCACCGGTGGCGGAGCTTCCTTAGAGTTCTTAGAGGGAAAAGAGCTTCCCGGCGTTGCAGCTGCAAATAATAAGTAAGAAGTTCTATAAATAATCAGATAAATCCGTATGCATAGAAGTAAGTATATACAGATGTCATTAAGGACGGTAGTCAGTAAATACAGAAATCAGTATATAGAGTATTATGCATAAGATAGATAGAAATTGTAGGAAATAGGTGAGAAGATGAGAAAGAAAATTATTGCCGGAAACTGGAAGATGAATATGACCGTAACGGAGGCCAAGGCATTATGCGATAAACTCCTTCCCTTGGTGAATACGGATGCGGTGGACGTGGTTTTCTGTGTACCGGCTATCGACATTGTACCTGTAGTGGAGAAGCTTCAGGGCTCCAAGATTTCCGTTGGAGCGGAGAATCTTTATTTTGAAGAGGCCGGCGCTTACACCGGAGAAATCTCCGCCAATATGCTGGTGGATGCAGGAGTAAAGTACGTTATCATGGGACACTCCGAGCGTAGAGGATATTTCCATGAGACAGACGAAGATATCAACAAGAAGGCTAAGAAGGCTTTAGAAAAGGGTCTTACCCCTATCATTTGTTGCGGAGAAAGCTTAGAGCAGAGAGAGATGGGCATTTACTTTGAGTGGATTTCCATGCAGATTAAGGCGGCTTTCCAGGGAATTTCTGCGGAGGATGCCGGAAAATGCGTTATCGCATATGAGCCAATCTGGGCTATCGGAACCGGAAAGACTGCCACTGCAGAGCAGGCGGAAGAGGTTTGTGCTTACATCCGTAAGGTAATTTGCGAAATCTATTCCGAGGCAGTGGGAGAGAAGATTCGTATTCAGTACGGCGGCTCTATGAATGCCGGAAACTGCAAGGAGCTTCTATCCAAGCCAAACATTGACGGTGGCTTAATCGGCGGCGCTTCCCTGAAGGAAGAGTTTGCAAAGATTGTAAACTACCAAGATTAAGAAGATGAATCAGAACTAAAAAGGAGTACCGTATGTTATGCGTACGGTGCTCCTTAAATTTAGAAGGATTATAAAGAGGCTTTAACAATCGGAGATGTTGGCTAGCCTGTTATGCAGTATAGGTCTGAAAAAGGGGTAATCTGAGCC
>CALHIC010000492.1 GCA_938030845.1 uncultured Oribacterium sp.
TCGCTGCTCTTTATAAAATCTACTAGATATTTTACATTTTTATCTTCACTAAAATCTTTTTCAAGTTCTTCTAAAGCATCTTTTAATTGTAGACCTTGTCTAAATAGTATTCTATATGCTTTTTTCAAATTAGAAATTTCATCATCAGTAAAACCTCTTCTTCTTAAACCTATGCTATTTAAACCTCTTATAACTGCTTTATTCCCTTCTGCTAAAACGAAAGGACAAATATCTTGGTTTACTCCACTTGCTCCACCTATCATAGAATAAGAACCTATTCTTGTAAATTGATGAATAGGAGTAAGTCCTCCAATAATTGCATGACTATCAACTACAACGTGCCCAGCAAGAGTAACATTATTTGCAAGTATACAATCATCACCAATAATAACATCATGAGCTACATGGACATATGCCATAAGAAGATTTCCACTTCCTATTCTAGTTTCCCATCTATCATCAGTACCTCTATGAATAGTTACAAATTCTCTTATAGAATTGTTATTTCCTATAATAGTTTTTGTAGGTTCGCCTTTATATTTTAAGTCTTGATTTGCTTTTCCTATTGAAACAAAAGAGTAAATGGTATTATTTTCTCCTATCTCTGTTATTCCTTCAACAACAACATGAGATTGTAAAACGGTACCTTTTTTTATTATAACGTCTTTTCCAACTATACAGTAAGGGCCTATTGTAACTCCATCTTCTATAATAGCCCCTTCTTCTATGATAGCTGTTTTATGTATATCTACCATTTTTCCTCCCTTAAATTTAGAGATCTGCAATTACAAATGTAAAGTTTGCTTCTGCAACTACTGCATCATCTACATAAGTTTTTCCAGTTGCTTTGACAAAATTTCTTTTAACTTTATCAACTTTTACATCATAAATCAATGTATCTCCAGGTTTTACAGGGTTTTTAAATTTTGCACTTTCTATTGCAGCAAAGTAAGGAACTTTTCCTGAGAAATTTTCCATAACCATAACACCTAAACATTGAGCCATACCTTCTACTATTAATACACCTGGCATAATTGGATGTCCTGGAAAATGTCCATTAAAAAATTCTTCATTGATTGTTACATTCTTTTTACCTTTTATTGTTTGATTTTCTTTGTCAATTTCTAAAATTCTATCAACTAGTAAAAATGGGTATCTGTGTGGTATCCTTTTCATTATTTCTAAAACATCTAACATTCCTTTTTTCCTCCTAAAACTATTTTATATTATCAAGAATTTTTGCAAATTCAATATCAATAAGGTGTCCTGCTTTAACAGCAATAATATGTGCTCTTATTGGTCTATTTAAAATCTTTAAGTCACCAATAATATCAAGCATTTTATGTCTTACAAATTCATCTTCAAATCTTAATCCTTCAGGATTTAAAACTCCATCTTTTTTTATAACTATAGCATTTTCTAAAGTTCCACCTAGGGCAAGATTATTTTGTTTTAAGTACTCAACTTCATAATCAAAACCAAAAGTTCTTGCTGGAGCAATTTCCTTTTTATAAACTTCTTCAGTTATTTCAAACTCTGCAAGTTGAGATTTTAAGAATGTATGCTCAAATCTTATTGCATAAGTTAGTTTGTAACCATTTTCATAAGGTAGAGCAATTATATGCTTATCTCCTTTAGATAAAAATATAGGTTCTTTTACAACAATTTCTTCTACCTCTTCATCTAATTCAACTATACCACTTTCATGGAATAGATCTAAAAATTTAATAGCACTACCATCACAGATAGGAAGCTCGTTCCCACTTAATTCAATTATTAAATCTGTGATACCTGCAACATAAAGAGCTGATAGAAAATGTTCTATAGTAAAGACCATAGCTCCATGTTCATTTTTTAAGTTTGTACCTCTTGTTAAATCGAAAGTATTTCTATAATCAAGAAGTATTTCATTTTTTCCTTCAGGCATATTCATCATTCTAAAAACTATTCCAGTAGATTTACTAGGAATAAGTTTCATTTTTATTACTTCACCTTTGTGTAGACCTATACCATCATATTCTACTACATTTTTTAAAGTTTTTCTCTTCATATTTTCCTTTCTAGTCCAATTTAGTTAAAAGTTTATCAGCTAGTATGATAGCCATTTCTCTTGTTTCATCAACATATTGAACATATATCTTTTTAGCATCCATCTTTTTGATGACACCTAAACCAAATTTTTTATGTTTTACTTTATCACCTATTTTAAAACCTAATGTATCTAATACTTTCTTTACATCATCAGGAATTACAATAGTATTTTTTGTATTTATTTCAGTTTTCTTCTTTTCAAATCTCTTAAACTTTTCAGAATGTCTTGTATCTGAAAATTCATCGTCTTCAAAGTATAATCTTTCTTTTTTAACTTCTACATCTAAAAGTTTTTCAGGTATTTCTTTTAAAAATATAGAAGGAGTTGCTAATCTATCTTGACCATAGACAAATCTTATTGCTGTATGAGATAAATATAGTTTCTTTTCTGCTCTTGTTAAGGCAACATAACAAAGTCTTCTTTCTTCTTCCATTTCTTTCTCATCAAACGATGCTCTTGCACCTGGGAAGATTTCATTTTCAAAACCAACTAAGAAAACTATAGGAAATTCTAGACCTTTTGAGTTGTGTATAGTCATCAATTTTATATAGTCTTTTTCATCCTCTAAGTCATCTGTTGCACTGACAAGTGAAACATTTTCCAAATATTCACTAAGTCTTAATACACCAACAACATTTTCTAATTCTAAAATAGAGTTTTTAAACTCTTCAATATTCTCAATTCTTGCATCTGCATCATCATAAGTTTCTTTGACATAGTCTATATATTTTATCTTATCTAGTAAAGTTTCAACTATGTAAGAGGCAGTTTCACTGTAAGATAAATCTTTCAGTTCCTTTATTATATCATACATTTCAGAAAGTTTTTCTTTTCCTGTTGCTGTCAGTCCTGAAATGTCCTTTATATGAGAAAGTGCATCAAGTAAATTAAGATTATTTTCTCTTGCAAAAGCAATTATTTTTTCTATTCCTTTTTCTCCAACTTTTCTTTTAGGAACATTAACTATTCTTTGTAAATTTAATTCATCTTGTGGATTAACAATAATAGATAGATATGCAATTATATCTTTAATTTCTGCTCTAGAGTAGAAGCTAATTCCACCAAAGACTTTATGAGGTATATTATATCTTAAAAGTCCTTCTTCAAATACTCTTGATTGCATATTAGTTCTATATAAAATTGTCATATCTTTATATGGAATACCATTTTGATGATTTTCTTTGATTATATCTATAATTTTACTTACTTCATCTCTTGCATTATCACAAACTAAGACTTTGATTAAGTCTCCTTTTCCATTTTGTGTCCATAATTTCTTATCTTTAGAAGATTTATTATTTTTAATAAGTTCATTAGCAGCATCTAGTATAGTGCTTGTTGATCTATAGTTTTCTTCTAATTTTATTATTTTAATAAAAAATTTAAAGGGTATAAATCGTGTTTAAGAAAGAAAAAATTGAATAAGGATATCTCGGGAAAAACCGAACCCTCTTTGGAAAAGGAAGGGGGTTGGGGCGGTTTTGGCATTTTCGTAATGAGGGAAAGGAGTGTGCATGACCTACGCAGAGGAGCAAAGATTGGTAGAGGAGTTAAAATCCTTTATTTCTTCGAACTTTGTTTTAAGCCAGATTGAAGATGACGTGTTGGAGGAGAAGGTGAAGGAAGTGGTTGCCCAGAGAATCGGCAACTCTTACTGCTCCGTGGAACAGAAGCTCTCTATCGTTCAGCAGGTTTACGGAGCCATCAGAGGCTTCGGCCTTTTGGATGCCATTTTAAAGGATGAAAGCATTACCGAGGTCATGATTAACGGCCCGGAAAACATTTTCATAGAGCAAAAGGGACATCTTTTCCAGCTGGATCGGCAGTTTGAAAGCGAGAAGAGGCTGGAGGATATTATCCAAAGAATCGTAGGATTGGCAGGACGTGAAGTAAACCAGGCCAATCCTATTTGTGATACCACCCTGCCGGACGGCTCCCGTGTCAACGTGGTGCTTCCCCCCATTGCCCTCTGCGGCCCCACCATTACCATCCGTAAGTTCTCCAAGGAACCTATGACCATGGAGAAGCTGATTCGCTTCGGCTCCCTCACCAAGGAAATCGCGGAGAAGCTTCAGCTTTTGGTAAAGGCTCGTTACAACATCTTCGTCTGCGGCGGTACGGGTTCCGGAAAGACCACCTTCCTGAATGCCCTGTCCAACTACATTCCAAGAGACGAGCGTGTTATCACCGTAGAGGATACCGCAGAGTTACAGATTGAAAATGTAGACAACCTGGTACGTTTGGAAACCAGAAATGCCAACTCCGCCGGCGTGGGTGAGATTTCCATGACGGATTTGATTAAGTCCTCTCTTCGAATGAGACCGGACCGTATCGTTGTGGGAGAGGTTCGTGGCCGGGAGGCGCTGGATATGCTCCAGGCCATGAACACCGGGCATGACGGCTCCCTTTCCACGGGACACGCCAACTCCACCAGAGATATGTTAAGCCGTTTGGAAACCATGGTATTGCAGGGTGCGGCAAATGTGCCTCTGGAAGCCATCAAGCAGCAGATCGGTTCCGCGGTGGATATCATCATTCACCTTTCCCGTCTTAGGGACCGTTCCCGAAAGACCATGGAGATTACGGAGGTTTTGGGCTTCCATAACGGGGAAATCCTTCTGAACCCTCTCTATGTTTTTGAGGAGGACGAGCAGAGTACCGTTACCAAGGTACACGGGGTTTTGAAGCGGACGGAAAATAAGATGCAGAAGGATTTTAAGCTTCGTCTGGCAGGAATCAACACGGTTATCTAAAGCGCGTACCAGAAGTCATACAGGAATGTAAAGTGCCGAAGCGGAATTTCGGCCGTTGATCGAAAATCACCGGAAGGAATGAAGCTTCGTTTGGAGGGACAAATGTTTTTTCGGAAAAAGAAGGAAAAGGAACCGGCAAGCTACCTTTCCCCCTTGGGAACGGAGCTGACCAATTACAACGTATATTATCTGAATTTCAGGGAAAAGCTTCAGGCCTTTGCCATAGCGCTGTTCATCGGCGGTGCGGTGAGTCTGGTGTTTTACGGCAATCAGTTTTTGGATGCCACAGGAAGGGCTACGAAGGCCACCATGTATGGCAATATCGTCATTTTCCTGCTGGTGGGAAGTCTCTGCGGCTTCTTCTTCCTCCCCATTCGGGCCGGTCAATGTAAGGAAAAACGGCTGAAGGAGCTAGCCAGACAGTTTAGAGGCTTTTTGGAATCCTTGGCGGTGGCGCTGGCCAGCGGAATGAACATGCACGATTCTCTGGACAGCACCTATAAGGATATGGTGATGGAATTTGGCGAGGATGAAAAAATCACGAAGGAAACCGCGGAAATGATTTTGGGCTTGCGAAACAACTTAGCCATTGAGGACATGATGCTTTCTTTGGGAAAGCGCAGTGCCAACAAGGATATTGAGAACTTTGCCATCATTTTCAATGTAAGCTATCGGGCCGGCGGAAATATCAAGGAAATCGTGCGAAGAACTGCGGACATTATCGGAGAAAAGATGGAAATCAGTGAGGAAATCCAGACGGCGATTTCTTCCAATAAGATTCAGTTTACCGCAATGATGATTATTCCGGTGGTGCTTACGGGAATGCTTAGAGGCATGGGATCCAGCTTTAATCGAAGCTTTTCCACGCCGGTGGGAATTATCGCGGTGACCATTGCCATCGGTATCTTTGCCGGAGCCTATGTGATGGGACAGCGGATTATGCAGGTAGTGAAGTAAGAAGGGGAAAATGATGCGAAGCATAGCAATGATTTTAGGAACCATTCTGGCGATTTTGTTCCTGATTCAGCTTTTTCGGGGACAGAAGTACGAAGAGCTGGTGGAGGGCTTGGAAGAAAAGGATTTTCCGTTAAAGGATATCTATACCGTGGGCTTTTGCTGGGCGGAGCTGCCGCCTCTTCGCCTTAGGGGCGTGCTTTTTGAGCGCCTGGAGCAGCAGGCTAAGGTGCTCTATGGAGAGATGTATGCGGAATACTATGCCAATGTGTATTACGCTATGGCCCTTAGCTTTTTCCACTTTATCTTATGCTTTGGCTGCCTTCTGGCAGGCTGGCAGGATAGCAGAAACTTCTTCTATCTGGGCATCTTTCTGGCGATTGTAGGGCTGATTTACGGCTGTGACTCCATGCGCCAGAAGCTGGTAAAGAGAACGGAAAACTGCGAGACGGAGCTTCCGGAGGTAGTTTCCACCATGGCGATTTTGGTGAACTCCGGCATGATCCTTAGAGACGCTTGGAACATGGTGGGCGGCAGAGGCGAAGGAGATATCTACGCCCTGATGCGGGATGCCAGTGAGGATATTCGAAACGGCCATGCGGACAGTGAGGCCATAGCCAAGTTCGGAAGAGCCACCAATTCTCCGGAGATTATCAAGTTTACCAGTGCCTTAATGCAAAGTATGGGAAAGGGTGCAGGAGAGCTGCCGCTATTTTTGGCAAGACAGTCCAGTGACCTTTGGAATGAGAAAAAGCAAAGACTCTTACAAAAGGGAGAACAGGCTTCCGCCAAGCTCTTAATGCCCATCATGCTGATTTTCTTAGGCATTATTATCATTATTTTATCCTCCGCCTTTGCGGGAATTTCCCTGTAGGAGAAGCAACAGTAGAAGAAGCAACAGTAGAAGAAGCAATCGTAGAAGAGGCCACTGTCGAAAGAACAGCACTTAGGAAATTTGCAAGGAATAGAAACAATACAAAACCGGATATGGGAAAGGAATCAAAGGAAAATGATGCAAGGACTTATTAGCGGCGCTGTTTTCAGTATATGCAGCATTGCCGTGTATTTTCTCGTAATAAAGATATTTTTAAAGGGGCAGGCAAGGTCGTCCTTCTTAAACCCCTATGCCGTGATTGGCGCTTTGGCTTTTTTTTCCTTCCTGACAGGCTACTACGTACGACAAACGGCGGTGCATACCCTGGCCTTAGCCATGATTCTTTTTTGCTTCATGGTTTTGGAATGGGCGGGGCTGGTGGATGCTTACACCATGAAGATACCAAACCTCTGCACCATAGTGCTTCTAGTGGGCAGAATTCTCTTTATGATTCCGGAGCTTCTGTTTTACAAGGGAGACTTCCCCATGATTTTACTCAATAGCTTTGTACCTGCATTTATCGCTTTGATTTTATTGTGCCTCTTATATAAGATTTCCCGCTCCGGCTTGGGGATGGGGGACATTAAGATTTTTACCGGTCTGGCCTTTTTTACAGGGATGTACGGATTTTGCGTGAGCTTACTTTTTTCCTTCCTGCTCTGTGCCCTGTGTTCCCTTCCGGTTTTACTGTTAAAGAAAAAGAAGTTAAAGGACGCCCTTCCCTTGGGACCCTTTATCTACTTCGGCTTTGGCTTTGCAGCCATGCTTTCTCTGATATAGAAAGGAGCAGCTTGTGACACAGACACAGATGGGGGTTGCCTTTGCCCTGGTATTGATTACCGGTATGGGTTGGTATAGTAAGATTTCCGACCAGCAGAGACAGATAAAAAGGTATCAGCAGGAAGTGGCGGAAGCCGCGGACTTTGAGAAGAGAGGCCTGTACCAAAAGGCAGGAGAAAATTACAAAGAGGCTCTGGGCATTAAGAAGGAAGAAGCCATCTACGAAAAGATGATGGATGCCTACGAGAAAGCCTATGAGGAAAAGGAAGACCGCTACAAGGAATATATGGAGGCGGCAGAGATGGCTCAGGCGGCCTATCCGGAAAATCCGCATTTTGCTCTGGCGATTTCCCGACTGTATATTCAGAAAAACGACTATGCCAACGCCTTTTACTTTTTGGATAAGGCGAAAAAGGCAGGCTCCAAGGATAAGACCTTCCAAAAGGAATACCGGAAAATGCTCTATTCCTTCAAGACCTTGTATGGAGACTACAACAGCTACTATCCCCTTTCCAACGGCTTCTACGGGGTGAAAAACAAGGAGGGAGCAGGCTATATCCCGGCAGACGGGGAATCCTCCAACTCCTTAAAGCAGGAATTTGTAGGGCCTATCGGAGAGAAGGGCTATCGCCTGCTACGTAAGGACGGAAAAACCATTTTGATGGATAAAAATGAAGTAACGCAGGGTGTATTTTCCAATAAAAATCCCGAAGACATTGGCTACTACGCGGAGGACAGAATTCCCATCAAGGAAGAGGGAGAATACAGCTACTACAATGCCTTGGGAGACCGGCTCTTCGGCGGATTCTCCGAAGCCAGCCGTTTCCAAAAGGGAAAGGCAGTGGTGAAAAAGGCAAAAAGGGTCTTCTTTATCGATTCGGAAGGCAAGGAAGTGGAGCTTAAGTATACGGTAAAGGACGAAAAGGGTAAGGCGAAAAAAGACGAAAACGGAAAGAAGATAGAAAAGGAACGAAAGTTCGAAGCGGTGCAGATCAATCCGGACTACAGCTTTATTGCCCAGGGCTGCATCCTGGCCAAGGAGGACGGCGCCTACCATATCTATAATGAAAACTGGGAACAGATTTCGGACTTTTCCGCTGAGGAAGTGGATGGTATCGGAAAGGACGGCATTTTTGCCTTTTCCAAGAAGGGAAAATGGGGCTTTGCCAACCTGAAGGGAGAAGTGGTACTGGAGCCTAAGTACAAGGCGGCGAAAAGCTTCTCGGAAGGTCTTGCCGGTGTGATGGAGGACGACTACTGGGGCTTTATCAACTTAAAAGGAGAAATGGTCATTACCCCCCAGTTCTTCGGCGTGGATTACTTCAACAACAAAGGCGTATGCATAGTGGAAACCACTCCGGAGGTATATCAGTTTATCAAACGAAATATCGTGAAGAAGGAAATCTTTACGGAAGACAGCAAGGACGCTACCAAAGAAGAGAAGGGCAAGGAAAAGGAAACAAAGCCCGAAGAAACAACGGAAGCGGAGACGGAGCCAATGACGGAAGCAGCCACCGAAGCGCCGACAGAAGGGACAGAAGCAGCATCGGAGGCTCCGGCAGAAGGCGGGGAGGCAGCACCGGAAGCGGCACCGGAAGCCCCTGTAGAAGGGGGAGAAACGGCAGCGGCAGCTCCCCCGGAAGGGGGAGAAGCACCCCCTGCAGAAGGAGGGGCTCCGGCAGCAGGATAGGGCACAGATGGAATGAAGATAGCAATCAATAAGCTGGAAAAGAGCAAAGGAGAAGGAAATGAAAATCAAATTAGCGATTTTGGAACAGGACAAGGAATACTTACAAAGAATCGTAACGGTGTTTAGCACCCGCTTTGGAGAAAAGTTTGAGCTGTATTCCTTTACCGACGAAGAACTGGCCTTAAAGACCGTTCGGGAGGTAAAGATGGATGTGCTGGTGGCGGATGCCTCCTTTGACATCAACACCGCCCTTCTTCCCAAGCAGTGCAGCTTTGCGTACTTCGTGGAGTCCGCGGAAATCGAAAGCTATAAGGACGAGGCGGCCATCTCCAAGTACCAGAAGGCGGATCTGATTTATAAGCAGATTTTAAGCCTCTATGCGGAGCGGATTCAGGGCATTACCGGTTTGAAGATTGGAGAGGATCCCTGTAAGGTCTTTGCCTTCGGCTCGGTAGCCGGAGGAACCGGGGCTTCCACCATGGCGGCAGCCTGTGCCTATCATTTTGCCCAGGCGGGACACCGGGTTTTGTACTTGAATATGGAGCGCTACGGCTCGGCGGATCTCTTCTTCCATGCCGGAGGACAGCTGGATATGAGCGATGTGGTATTTGCCTTAAAGGAGCAGAAGGCCAACTTCCGCCTAAAGCTGGAAAGTGCGGTTCGCCAAGATCCAAGAGGGGTGTACTTCTTCTCCAAAGCTAAGATTGCCCTGGATATGATGGAGCTTTCCTTAGAGGAGAGACAGAAGCTGCTTCGGGAGCTAAAGCTGGGAGGCTCCTATGACATTATCATCCTGGACGGGGACTTCTCCATTGATGACGACAGCTTGGCGGTTTACCGGGGAGTGCACGGCATTGTCCTCACCGTAGACGGATCGGAAATCGGAAACGATAAGTTCCTAAGAATGCTCCAAGCCTTGCAGATTAAGGAGGAAAATTCCCCCGTTCCCATCATGAAGAGAATGTACACCGTATATAACAAGTTCAGTAACAAAACCGGCCAGAGCCTTCCCAAAATCGGCATTCGAGAGCTGGGAGGGGTACCCAGATATGAACACGCCGGAACAGAGGCGCTGGTGGAGACTTTGGCGGAGAAGACCTTCTTCGAGGAATTATTAAAGGAAAATATTTAAGAGCGGAATATGTAGAAGCTCGGAAATACACAGAAGTTCGTTGACTAATTAAAGTAATAGAAGATAAAAAGCAAAAGAAAACAATCAGAAAGGGGAATAAAAATGAAGAGAAGAACACTGTTAGGTTTAGGCATCCTGGCTTTGGCTTTGGGACTTACCGCCTGCAACGGAGGAAAAGAGAAGAGTGCTCAGGGAGACAGCAAGCAGGAGGCAGACAGCGGTAAGGGAAATGAGAAAGCCAATGCCAAGGCAAATGAAGACTATTTCGAATGGATGGGAGAGGACTCCATTGCCAATCTGAATGAAGAGGGTTCTAAGCAGAAGGTGATTGTGATTCCCAAGCGGGCAAAGTCCTTTGACTCCGGCTTAGGACCGGATGATGATGTGCAGCTGGAAGAACTGTATTTTGAAAGTGATGACGATTTTCAGCTGGGCTACGGCCTTACTCTTTTGAAGAAGGTAAAGAAGATTGTGCTGCCGAAGAATCAGACCTCTGAGGTCGATGTACAGTCTGACCATAACCTGGAAAGTCTGGATATTCCGGCAGGGGTAACTAGCATTGCCGAGTTCGGCTTTAGAGACTGCACCAGCTTAAAGGAAGTGAATTTTCTGGGAGAACAGTTAAAGGTGATTCCGGACTCCGCCTTCCTAAACTGTTCCGCACTGGAGAAGATTAGCATTCCCAATTCCGTAGAAAGTATTGAAGAAGCGGCATTTCAGGATTGTAAGTCCCTGAAGGAAGTCCACATGCCCAAGAATTTAAAGGAAATCGGTAGCGGTGCCTTTGCCGCGGCTCCGGTGGATTCTTATTACTTCCCCAAGGAAATTGAAAATTTAAAGGTGCTTCCGGATTCCTTTGCTTCCACCGGAAAGGGCAATTTCTATGTTGTGAAGGATTCCTGGCTGGACAAAAACTTTGAGGATGTATTCGGAATCTTAGGAGAAAAGCAGTACTACGACGGAGAATAAAGCTTCCGTAGAAAGCAGTATTACGACGAAAAATAATGCTTTCGCAAAAAAGTGTTAGTGCGAAGAAAAAGCTTCAGTAGGAAAAGTGCTGAAGAGGGTGCCGGAGGGAAAAGCTTCGGTGCCAAAGGAAAAGGATTTTCTGTAAGGAAAAGGAGTCAAGATGAGAAAGGGATTTCGAGAGAAAGGGGAAGATGGCACCGTCATGATTGAATGGTCCATCGGTATGCTGCTCTGTATTCTGATACTGGTGTTCTTTATCGGATTTAGCATGTACCTTTACCAAAATGTCATGTTCCATGTTACGGCCAATGAGGCTGCGCAGGTTGTGGCGGAGAATTACAAGTATGGATCTGCCAAGAAGGATTTGAATCTGGTGAGTGAAGAAGATATTACGAATATCGGTGTGTATCGCTACCTTTGGATTATGGGGAAAAAGCAAGATCGAATCGATGCGGCAAATTCCAGAGCCTCTAATTTTCTGAACAATCGTCTCACCAATGTGAGCCTGGCAAAATCAAAGGGTGAGGTGGATATTAAAGTAGAACGTGCCAACGATGATATCGGAAGACATCATATTGAAATTACCATGCACAAGAACTATGGATTTTTATTTGGAGAGTTAATGCGTTTTATCGGCGTTTCCGAAACCAAGCAATTGGATGCGACGGTAGCCTGCAACGACTTTGATGCCTTGGATTATGTCCATTCCGTAAAGCTTGCAAAATATGCCAGTGAAAAGGTGAAGAGCTTTGCAACTGTATTGGAAACGGTGGACAAGGTGGTTAAAGGCCTTAACAAGTTTTTTTCATAGGGGAGAAGAATATGAAAGCATGGTTTAAAGAAAAAAGAAAAGCAATACGACATTTTCTGAAAAGGAAAGTCAACGGGACGAAGGGCATGCTATCCATCTTTTTAGCCCTAGTGGTTTCTCCGCTATTGATGTCCACCTTCATTTTCATAGAGTACGCAAGAATCCAGAGTATTCAGGAATTAATGAAGGAGGTCATGGGAAGCTCCCTCTATTCAACTTTAGGTCACTATGATGATTATGTGGAAGAGCGTTTTGACTTACTTTCCATTTCGCAAAAGGATGATGTCAATACCACTTACCAGGGCTATATGAAGGCCAATATGAATGCTTTGGGCAAGGGGGCAAGCATACAGAGTATGGAGGCTTCCGGACAGCATAGTCTGGGTAGCGCCTCCATCCTGAAGCAGCAGATTTATGAGGCCAGTGAATATACGGTTATGGCACAGGCCATGTGGGACGGTTTTGACCTGGATCGTATTAAGAAGAAGTTGGACGGTCTTCCCGGAATGAAGCAGCTGAACGCCGGAGCGGAAGTGGCAAACAAGGCGGTAGGCTATGCCAATGACACCAAGGATATGATTAACAGTGTCAAGGACTTTCAGGAGAAGGCGAAGGACTTCAAGGAGAAATGCCAGAATTACAAGACAAAATATCAAGCCTTTCAAACGGCGATGCAAACCGTTGAATCCATCAGAAACAGCGGGCAGGAGGAAGGTCTTCCCGCCGCAGAGGCAGCAGCGGATGCAGCGGCCAGAGAGCTGGCTACCGCTACGAAGGAGCTTAGCACCAGTCTTGGAAACCTTTATGATGCCTCCAAGGATTTAAAGGAAAAGATGGAAAAGGTGAAAAAAGACCTTAGTGAAGTGAAGGAGGCAACGAAGAAAAAGAAAGAGGAAAGCAAAGAGGCGGCAACGGAGAGCACAGCTTCCACCGGTACAGAGATTGCTACAATTCCTGCAGCAGGCAACGGTACCGGTACAGAGGTAGCCACAGTACCGGCGAATGGCAGCACGGAGGTGGCAACAACAGGAACTGCCGCAGATGGGGAAATTCCTGATGGAGAAGGGGCGGAAACTATAGGAACGGATGCCTATAAGTGGTTTGAAGAAATGCATAAGGCCACGGAAAATTTTGCCAATAAACAGATTCAAAAAGGAATCGATGCCATTGTAGAGGCGGAAAAAACAAGCTTAAACAATCAGGCCGCTGCCCTGAGCTCCTTCACCGCTTCCGGTCATTCCATGGCGGAATTATCCTCCGCTCCTTTAGGAAAGATAGAAATGAAGGGCTTTAAGGAGGACATAGCTAAGTATGCGGATGAGCTGGTAGATATTTTAGACAAATCAGCGACTGCGGACCAAGAGGGAGTCAAGGAAGTTATTGCCGTCGGAAGATTGGCACAAAAGCTGATGGATATGAAGATTTTTTATGACAACAGCTTAGACTCCAATATCAATCCGGCTTTATTAGCCCATACCAGCTCCTTTGATACCTCAACCCTCTTAACGGCTTCCGGATTTGCAGGGATGCTACAGGATGCGATAGATTTTGCGGATGCCTGCTACGGAGTTCCGAATGTTTTCAAAATGGTTACAAAATTAGCCAGCTTCTTGATTAATCTGGCAAAGTTTTTAGCGGGATTGGTAACCTGGATGGCAGAGCACTTTATCAATCTGGCGAAGTTCTTGGTGAACTACCAAGAGTATTATCACGCCTTCCTCTTATATGGCTACGCGGCATACAACCTGCCGAATCGAACGACCTATAAGAAAGGATCCACTTTAACCGGATATAGCTTCCAAAAGGTATTTAGCCTGGCAGGCGGATCGGATAAGGGCGGAAAAGGGGGTGCCATGAGCGACATCGCCTCTTTAGGGAATAATTCCGGATCGGATCCGATGTTTAAGGGAGCGGAACTGGAATATATGCTTACCGGTGCAAACTCCGAGTACACTGCCCAGGCCGGCGCCTTCTTTGACGGCTATATGCTTCGCCTGATGGTAGATTGCTATGCGGTATTTAACTCGGATATCCTGAAGGCACTTTCCGGTTTGGGACCGGTACGAATTGTAGCCACCGTCATCTTCCTCTTACTGGAACCCTTCCTGGATATGGTGATTTTGGTAAATGGAGGAACCCAGGTGCTTTTCAAGACCACGGCGTACCTTTCCACTAAGGGATTACCCCATCTGGCACAAGACATGGCCGGAATCCTGGATCTGAGTGATGAACAGAAATCAACCTTAGGTGGAATGTTTGAAAGGGAGCGAGGGGGAGGTAGCTCCACCGGCACGGAAGTAGCCGTGTACCATGATGATCCTGCCAAGCATGGAGGACAGGACGGCTCGGGAAAAACCAATGATAAAAACGAGATGGGTTATTTCCCGCTGGATTACACCGCCCACGGCGCTATTTTGATGATTTTATGCACCCCCTACGACCAGTATACAGATCGGATGCAGAACCTTATTCAGCTGGAAGCTAAGGAAAAGCACAAGAAGGACTTTGATTTCGACATCAACAAGGCCTACACCAGTGTACATTCCGACAACAAATACAAGCTGAACATATTTATGAATTTATCTCCTACGCTTACCGGAGGCTTCCCCTACGAAAAGCAAAAGGATTTGGCGTATTAAAGGAGAAGGGAGTAAAGATGAAACGAGAGAATACGGAAAAAGGCTCGGTAACCATAGAAGCAGCCATCATTCTTCCTATCTTTTGCGCTTTGTTTATGGCATTAAACGGCTTCTTCTTTGTGTTTAACGCCCAAAACCAAATCGCACACGCATTGGTACAATCCGCAACCAGTCTGGGAATGGATTCCTATGCCAACAATCAGATTGCCTCGGGCCTGGACGGTGCCAACGGCTTCTGGGGAAGCCTTAGCGACCTCCTTCAGGACGGCTACAGAAGATTCTTTTCCAGCAAATACTTTTCCAGTCCCAACGACTGGTATGCGGGAAAAAAGAAAGGCATGGGTGCCGCCCTGGGTATGGGAAATGATGATGCCAAAAGACGTTTTGTAGCCTACCTGACCGGAGACACCAGTGACTCCAAGGCAAATCAAAAACTGAAATCCTTCGGGGTAGAGAGAGGATTGGACGGCATGAACTTCAAGGTCGAAAGTTCGGGAGGAGATGTTACCCTTACCGTCACATATAAAATGGGCGTCTGGTTTGATATGTTCGGAAAGAAAAAGATGGATATTACCCAGAGTGCCAAAGCCAAAATGTGGGGAGAAAAGTAAGCAAAAAGGAGCAATAGTATGAAAGAATTCAAATACGAAAACCAAGGAGCCAGCAGTTTTCTGGTTTATCAGCTCAAGGAAGAGGATGTGCTGGACAATATCAGTCTGAATATGCTTACCAGCAACAAGGCCAAGGGACTGGCCTCTACCAACTATATGCAGATGGATACACAGCGTTTTATCCGCTACACCATTACCGGAAAGATTACGGCAAACCAGTTCTTTGCCCGGCCGGTAACTAAGCAAAGCTTTATGGGGATTTTTAAGGGGATTACGGAGGCCATGGTATCCGCAGAGGAATATATGCTGGATCCGGCCTGCATCCTCCTGGATTTGAACCAGATTTATACCGACGTATCCACCGGGGAGACGGAGTGCATCTGTCTTCCGGTGGAAAATGAGAAAGAGCAGAAGGATCAGAGAGAATTCCTGAAGTCTGTAATGTTCCAGGCACAGTTTGAGAATCCGGAAGAATGAAGCTATGTCACCAGAATCCTGAATTACTTAAACAGCATTCCGGTATTTTCTTCACTGGATTTCTTGAACCTCTTAACAGAGATGGAAAGGGAAGGAAAGAAGGATAGAACACCCCTTGCTCCGGCAGCGAAGGAAAGCTTGCAGCAGGGCGTAGCCGAGTTTGGAAATGCCGTTGCCAATTCGTCCGTAGGGGGAGCGGCGGCAAGCTTCTTCGAGCAATCCTCCCTCTCCCCTGCAGGAGCTCTTAAGCAGGAAAATGCAGTGGAGGAAGCCATTCCGGATATTCCCGTACCGGATGATATCCCCAAGGAAGAAAGAATTTCTCTTTTCTACCTCTTGCAGCATTACAACAACAACAGAGCCAAGGAATATATGGCACAGCAGAAACAGCTGAAAGCCAGAAAAGAGGCTTTAAAGAAGATTGAACTGGCGAAGAAGGGCGGAAAGAAAAAGTCCGCTGCCTCCTTCAATCTTCCCGGAGGAAAGGCAAAGACCGCTTCTTCTGCTCCGAAGGCGAAAAAACCGTCTTCCGGAGGATTTTCCTTCCAGGTTCCCGGAAAGGAGTCCGGAAAAGACAAGCCGGGGGAGGATCTGTCCGGGATAAAAAGCTTGCCCAATGCCCCGGTAAATAGCCAGAGTAATTCCGCAGGAAATCCCAAAGTTAGCGCTCCGGTCGGTTCCGGAATGAATATCCCGAAGAGCAATCCTTCGGTCGGTTCCGGAATAAATATCCCAAAGAGCAATCCTTCGGCAGCGAAGGGAACCTTACAGCCGGCCAAGCCAAGCCCCCTGTTTTCCAACCAGCAAGAAGCTGTGGGAAATGGAGGAAGAAACTTCGGAGACACTACGGTTTTGCATAGTGGCTTTCGTGGGGAGGAAACCTCGGTATTAAACTATACCAAGGCACCGGACACACCGAAACAGCCATATCTACTCCGGATTAAGAACGGAGAGAGGATTCCTATTACAGGCAACATTTTCCGTTTGGGAAAAGAAGAAAAATTTGTGGATTATGTGATTCATGACAATGAGGCCATCAGCCGAAGCCATGCCAACATTATCAGCAGAAACGGACAGTATTTTCTGCAGGACAACAATTCCACAAACCATAGCTTCCTAAACGGACAGCAATGCGTAAGCAATGTGGAGCTTCCCTTACAGGACAAGGCAAGCATTCGTCTGGGGAACGAAGAGTTCCAGTTCCTCTTGCTTTAAGCACTAAGTCGTTCATGGTAGTAGCCTTAGGTTACTTTTCAATAAATATCACACACTATCACACAAGAGCACCGAATTGGTGTCTCGCTGAGAGAAAGGAGTCTTTATGACCAGACTTGATGACATGATTTTAGCAACCAAAATTCGCGGAGAGAAGGCTTTAGATCGTTTCTTCCATGAGGAGAACGGAGACACAAACTTCATCTCTATGCTGATTCTTATTGCAGTAGCTGTATTCTTGGCAAGTGCATTTAAGACAGTAGGTAAGGAACTTTTGGAGCTGGTAGGCCAGAAGGTATCTACCTTCATCAACAGCACTGCTAACTAAGCCGAAGGAAAAATTGAATATGGGGTGCAATAAGAAAGATTACGAAGCTTAGAATCGAAAGGGCAGAGCTCTTCGTTCAGGCGTAGTAAAGCTTAAGGCACCAATCAGGGAGAAGATACAGCAGGATGAGTAAGCCTTTGCTTTAAAAGCGTCTTGTTGGAAAATGTGTCTTTCTCCCATCAGGGAAAGGCTACTACCATGAAATTTTAACCTTTCCCTGAAACTATATAAAGAAATAAGCGTAGCAATAAGTGCAACAATATGTATAGAAATATGTGTAGAAATAAATATAAAAATAAGTATAAAAACACGTATAAAAATACGTGGAAAATAAGTATGAAAATAAGTATGAAAATAAGTATGGAAATAAGTATGGAAACAGAATCATTATAGATTGTG